>JAURWR010000012.1 GCA_030654805.1 Burkholderiaceae bacterium | reverse complement strand
CACCGCCCATCATTGCCACATCACGGAGAAGGGCGACACTGTCGCCACGATCGGGTTCGGCCTGCGTGCCGGATCGGCCGCCGACCTGCAAACCGTATCCGAGAAGTCGGGTCAGCCCATCGAGGCCAACCCCGAACCGGGTGGCGGCCAGCGCGTGCGTCTCATCGACCCTGCGGGTTTCGTCGTGGACGTGATCCACGGCCAGGCGACGCTCGAAGCGCTCCCGGTACGCGAGCCGTCGCCCATGAACGGCATGACGGGGCGCCAACGCTTCGGTCGCCCCATCCGCCTGGAGCCGCAGCCTTGCGCCGTCGCCAGGCTGGGGCACGTCGCGCTGCTGGTCGCGGATTTCCACGCCAGCTTCGCGTTCTACAGCGACCTGCTGGGTTTCAAGCCGTCCGACACCTATTGGGCCGGTGTCGAGGCCAACAAGATCGCGGCGTTCATGCACTGCGGACTGGGCGACGAGTGGACCGACCACCACACGGTGGCGCTCATCAGCGCGCAGGACGGCAAGTCGCGTTTCGATCATGCCGCGTTCGAGGTCATCGACCTGGACGACGTGGTGCACGGTGGGCAATGGCTGAAGGACAAGGGCTACAAGCACGCCTGGGGCATCGGACGCCACGTCCAGGGCAGCCAGATCTTCGACTACTGGCGCGATCCGTTCGGCAACAAGATCGAACACTGGACCGACGGCGACCTGGTCAACGATTCCACGCCGGTCGGTACCGCCGAAATCAACAACGATGAATTGCAGCAATGGGCGCCACCGCTCAACCCTGAATTCTTCGCCTGAAACCCCACACTCAACTTCAACAAGGCATCCCCATGAAACTCGCCCGATTCACGATCGCCGGACGCACCGTCGTCGGCATCATCGACGGTGATCGCGCCGTTCCCCTGTCGCAGCTGGACCTGGCGGCTCCCGAAACGCTGCGCGAGCTGCTGGCACAGGGCCCGCAGGCGATCGTCCGGCTCGCAAAGGCGCTGACGGAGAAACAGCCGGCGGGCCACGCCCTTGCCGACGTCCGGCTCGAGGCGCCGATCCCCGACGCCCAGAAATACATGGCCATCGGCATGAACTACCAAGATCATGCGGATGAGGCGGCCAAGGCCGGCATCACAATGCCGAAGAACCAGCTCTGGTTCAATAAGCAGGTGAGCTGCATCACCGGGCCGTATGACCCGATCTACAAGCCGCGCGTCTCGGACAAGATGGACTACGAGGCCGAACTAGGCGTGGTCATCGGCAAGCGCTGCCGCTACGTTAGCCTGGAGGACGCCCCAAGCGTGGTCGGCGGCTACTTCGTGGTCAACGACGTGACCGCGCGCGACTGGCAGTTCAAGAGCCCAACCTTCACGCTGGGCAAGTCGTTCGACAGCCACGGCCCTATCGGGCCCTGGATCACCACCGCTGACGAGATCGCCGACCCCCACGCGCTCGACATGAAGCTGTGGGTCAACGGCGAGCTGCGCCAGCAGACGAGCACTGGCGGCATGATCTACAACATCTGGCAGCAGATCCACGAGCTGTCGCAGGTGATGACGCTGGAGCCGGGCGACCTGATCGCCACCGGCACCTGCGCCAACGTCGGCATCGCGCTCGGCAAGTTCCTGCAGCCGGGTGACGTCGTGAAGGTGGAGATTGCAGGTCTCGGCCACATCGAGAACGCAGTGGAGCAGGAGCCGGTCTGATCGTGATCGGAGGCTCGTGCATGGTGGATCAAGGAGACAAGATGAACGACATACAAGCATCCCGCGCAAGCGACCGCCAGGCCCCGCCCGGTCGTCGAATTAACCCGCGGAGGGCGGCATGAAGCGCTCGATGCTGCGGTTCATCCTGTTCGTCCTGGGGCCCATCCTCAACAAGGCTTCGGGCACGCGGCCGGCGTTCCGGGCGTTCGTCAAGCGGCATAACGCGATTGTGCAGATCCAGTTGAAGGACGGCAGCATTGCCCGTCACTTCAAGATCGTCGGCGGCAAGATCACGTCGACGGCAGGCCTGCATCCCAACCCCACCGTGCGGCTGATCTTCAAGGACGTCAACGTCGCGTTGACGATGATGAAGCCCAACGCGGACATGGGCGAGGTCGTGCACGCGGCCAAGAACTTCAAGGTGATGGTCCTCGGGCCAGACCCTGTGTGCGTCTGGTTCATGCAGATGATGAACATGTCCCAGTCGTCCGCGCTGCAGATGGGTACGCCGATGCCCGACGGCTGCACCCGCTTCACCATGCTGACCAACGGCGGACCGCTGTTCGTGCATGTGAAGAACGGCCGGATCCTGCGCTTAACGCCGATCGAATTCGACGAGAAAGATGCGGACAGCTGGAAGCTGACCGCGCGCGGCCGCACGTTCCAGCCACGCCGCCAGGCGACCGTCGCGCCACACGCGCTGGCGCTCAAGTCGGCGGTCTATTCCGAGCGCCGCATCCTGACCCCGCTCAAGCGCGTCGACTTCGACCCGCACGGCGAGCGCAATCCGCAGAACCGGGGCAAGAGCGGCTACGTGCCGATCTCGTGGGACGAGGCACTGGACATCGTGGCCGGAGAAATTCAGCGGCAGAAGCGCGTGAACGGCCCGGGGTCGATGACCATCGCCCACGGCTCACACCATCAATGGGGCAACGTCGGCTACTACCTGTCGTCGCTGATGCGCTTTGGCAACCTTATCGGCTTCACGCGCGTCGCCGCCAACCCGGACAGCTGGGAAGGCTGGTACTGGGGCGCGATGCACCACTGGGGCCATGCGCAACGCGTGGGCATCGGCGCCAACTACGGCACCGTGGCCGACTGCCTCCAGGAAGCGCAGCTGATCGTGTTCTGGTCGTGCGACCCGGAGAGCACGAATGGTGCCTACATGGGCTTCGAGGGCACGGAGCGGCGGCTGTGGGCCAAGGAGCTGGGCATCGAGTTCGTGCACATCGATCCTCATTTCAACCCCACCGCGCAGTTGCTGGGCGGGCGCTGGATTCCCATCAAGCCGACGACCGATCCGGCCCTGGCGCAAGCCATCATGCAGGTCTGGATCGAGGAAGACCTATACGACAAGTCCTACGTAGCCTCGCGCACCACGGGCTTCGACGCCTGGCGCGACCACCTCATGGGCGTCGAGGACGGCATCGTCAAGACACCAGAATGGCAGGAAGCGGAAACCGGCGTCCCGGCACGGGTCGTGCGCGCGCTGGCGCGCCAATGGGGTGGCAAGAAGACCTACCTGGCCGTCGGCGCGCAGGGCAGCGGCTTCGGCGGCGCGTCCCGTGGCGCCACGGGCGCACAGTGGGCGCGTTGCATGGTCATGATGATGGCCATGCAGGGCCTGGGCAAGCCGGGCGTCAACATGGGCAGCCTGCAGGCGGGCACGCCGGTGGACCACGAGTTCTATTTCCCGGGCTACGCCGACGGCGGCATCTCCGGCGAGCTGCAGTGGAACGGCAACGCCGTCAACAACTACCAGCGCATGCCGCACGTGCTCACGGTCAATCCCGTGCGCCAGCTGGTGCCCAAGCAGCAGCTTCCCGAGGCCATCATCGACGGCAAAGCCACCGGCTACCTGTGGGACGGCCTGGCGACGGAACTCCAGTTCGCGCCGTTCGAGTACCCGATGGCGGGGTACTCGCCCATCCGCATGATCTACAAGTACGGCGGCTCGTTCTTCAGCACGATGACCGAATCGAACCGGATGGTGAAGGCTTATCGACACGAGAGCATCGAGTTCGTGGTGAACCAGTCGATCTGGATGGAGGGCGAGACGCAATTCGCCGACGTGATCCTGCCGGCCTGCACGCAGTTCGAGCGCTTCGACATCGGCGAATGGGCCGCGGGGGGCGGCTACCTGCAGCACGGCTTCAACGGCCTGAACCATCGCGTGGTCGTGTTGCAGCACAAGTGCATCGAGCCGCTGGGCGAATCGAAGTCCGACTACGAGATCTTCAGCCTCATCCTCCAGCGCCTGGGTCTCGGTGCCATGTTCACCGAGGGCTGCAGCGAGCTGGACTGGGCCAAACGCGTTTTCGACGGCAGTGACGTAGCGCAGAAGATCACGTGGAAGGAGTTCTGCCGCAAGGGCTATTTCGTGGTGCCGGCCGAGAAACAAGGCATGGAGCAACCAGTGAACTTCCGCTGGTTCGCCGAGGATCGCCACAAGGACATCGCCGAGCCGCAACCGCTTCCCTCGCAATGGTCGGGTGAGTTCGGCAAGGGTTTGCAGACGCCGAGCGGCAAGATCGAATTCATTCCGGAGACCTTGAAGCGGGGCGATCCGGTCAATCCAGATCGACCGGTATTGAATCGCTACATCCCTGCCTGGGAGGGGCCGCGCACTGAGAGCCTGGTTCACGACTATCCGCTGCAGATGATCGCGACGCACTCGCGTTTCAGCTTCCATACCGGCGTGGATGGCAAGGGCAGCTTCATCAACGACATCGAGGACCATCGGTGCCTGATCGGCGGCCACTACTACTGGCTGCTGCGCATGAACGAAACAGATGCAGCGGCGCGCGGCATCACGCACCGCTCGCTGGTGAAGGTCTTCAACAATCGCGGCGCCGTGATCTGCGCCGCGGACGTGTCGCCGTTGCTGGCCCTGGGCGTCGTCAAGTCTTTCGAGTCGAGCGCGGAGTACATGCTGATCGACATCGACGGCGAGATCGTCGACGTCGGTGGCTCGATGAACGTGTTGACCCCTTCGCGATCGCAACAGCGCCGCACCAGCAGCATGAGCCCCAACTCGTGCCTCGTCCAGGTAGAGCCCTGGCGAGTGACGCTAGAGGTGGCCGCCGCAGCGCGCGCCGTCGCGGCTCAGCGGATCTCGATGGGTAACAAACGCACGGAGGTGCCAGCATGAAGTGGAATATGATCATCGACGTCGCCCGGTGCGAGAACTGCAACAACTGTCTCCTCGCAGCGAAGGACGAACTCGTCGGCAACGACTTCCCCGGTTACTCGGCCCCCCACGCGCCTCAAGGCCGGGGCGTCCTGCGGATCGAGCGGCACGTGCGCGGTTCGACCCCGATGGTGGACGCGGCCTACGTGCCCCGCATGTGCAACCACTGCGATGACGCGCCCTGCATCAAAGCGAGCAAAGGCGCGATCACCAAGCGTGACGACGGCATCGTCGTGTTCGATCCCGTCAAGTGCAAGGGCCGGCGCGACTTGGTGGCGGCCTGTCCCTACGACGCCGTGGTCTGGAACGAGCAGGAGGAATTGCCGCAGACCTGGTTCTTCGACGCCCACCTGCTCGATACCGGCTGGGACGCGCCCCGGTGCGTCGCCGTCTGCCCGACCAAGGTCTTCGAGGTCGTTCGCGCGACCGACGAGGAGATGGCCGTGCGCGTGGAGAAGGAAGGCCTGCGTCCCGTCAAGACCGGCCTGGGCGGACGTCCCCGCGTGCATTACCGCAACCTGCACCGCGCCGATCGCTGCTTCGTGGGCGGTAGCCTGTGCGCCGAGATCAACGGGCGCGTCGAATGCGTTGTGGATGCCGAAATCCGGCTGTTGCGGGCGGGCGCCGAGCTGGCGCGGACGCGCAGCGACGCCTTCGGCGACTTTCGATTCGACAATCTCGCGCCAGGCAGTGGCGCGTACCGGTTATCGGTGCTGGCGACGGGTTTCGCGCCTGCCGAAGTAGAGGTGGATCTGCTGGCGAGCAGCGTCGTGTTCGGCGAGATCTACCTGCAATCCTGAGGCGGCTCCCGCTGCCATCATTCATCTCAATAGGAAAAATCATGCAAGACACCATCATCATCACCTGTGCCCTGACCGGCGCCGGCCCCCACTCCGGCAATCCGGCCCAACCGATCACGCCGCGTCAGATCGCCGACTCCGGGCTCGAGGCCGCAGAGGCTGGCGCCGCCATCCTGCACGTGCACGTTCGCGATCTGACGACGGGCCAGTTCTCGGGCGAGCTCGCGCTCTACGAAGAAACGGTCGCGCTTATCCGCGAGCAAAATTCCGATGTTATCCTGAACCTGACCACGGGACTGGGTTCCGGGTTCTATCCCGCCGACCCGCTGCTGCCCCTCGCGGCTGGCCCAGAGACGCACATCTGGAGTCCCGAGAAGCGCGTCGAGCACGTGCTCAAGCTCAAGCCCGAGATCTGCACGCTCGACCTGGTCACGGCGCAGGTGTTCGGGGGCATCGTCATCAGCACGGAACAGGTGTTGACGCGGATGGCCAACCTGATTCGCGAGGCTGGTGTGCGCCCCGAGATCGAGTTGTTCGACGCTGGCGACGCGGTGCTCGCCAAGCACCTGATCAAGAAGGGCGTGCTCGAAGGCCCCGGCATGTTCTCGTGCGTGATGGGCCTGAACTTCACGATGCCGGCCGATACCGAGACGATGACTTACATCCGCAACCT
>JAURWR010000127.1 GCA_030654805.1 Burkholderiaceae bacterium | reverse complement strand
ACGGCGGCAGCCTTCTTGCGCTTGCGCTCGGCGGTGGGCTTTTCGTAGAACTCGCGCGCCCGCAGGTCGGTCAGCAAGCCGAGCTTTTCGATGGTGCGCTTGAAGCGGCGCAGTGCCACGTCGAATGGCTCGTTTTCTTTCACGCGAATCGTAGTCATGTATCGATTGAATCCAGATTGAAGTGCTTGAAGCGGGTTGCTCGACATCGAAACGGAAGGTCCGGACTCTCGAGTCGCGCAAGCAAACCACCGTCAAGCGTGTTTGCCAGCAAAGCGCGAGATTATAGACAGCCATTTCGAGGCTGGCAACGCGGGCAGACGCAAAAACCGGCGGGCTGCGTTCAACCGGCCAGCGATCCGGCGCAGGCCGACGCGCTGGCCCAGGCCCACTGAAAGTTGTACCCACCCAGCCAGCCGGTCACATCGACCACCTCGCCGATGAAGTGCAGGCCGGGTATCCGCTTGCTTTCCATCGTGGTCGAACTTAGCTCGCGGGTGTCGACGCCGCCGGCTGTCACCTCGGCCTTGCGGTAGCCCTCGGTGCCGCTGGGCACCAGTTTCCATTGCTTCAGGCTCGTCGCCAGCACCGCCAGATCGCGGTCGCGCACTTCCGGCATCGTTCGGTCCGGGATGTCGGGGTGGCTGGCCAGCCAGGCGTCGGCGAGCCGGCGAGGCAGCCATTCTGCGAGTTCGTTGGACAGTTTGCGCCGCGAGGTTCGCTTGGCCTCGCTCAGCGCGTCTTGCAGATCGTGGCGGGGGACCAGGTCCAGGTCGAGTGGCGCTCCCGGCCGCCAATAGCTCGAAATCTGCAGGATGGCCGGACCGCTCAGGCCTCGGTGTGTGAACAGCAGGTCTTCGGCGAATTCGCCGCGCGTCTTGCCGCTGCCGGTGGACACCACGGCCTCGACCGACAGGCCGGCGAGCGCGACGAAGGGCTGCCACGCCGCCGCATCGAAGGTCAGCGGCACCAGCGCCGGTCGCGTCTCGACGATCGAATGGCCAAACTGCCGCGCCAGCCGGTGGCCGAAGTCGCTGGCCCCGATCTTCGGAATCGACAGGCCGCCGGTCGCCACGACCACGCGGGCGGCGCGCACCGGACCGCGATCGGTGCCGATCTCGAAGCCACCGGGGCCGTGCGAGATGTCGTGGATTGCGCAGGGTTGCCAGCGTGTCACGGCGCCGGCTTCGCACTCGCGCAGCAGCATCGCGATGATGTCCTCGCTCGACTCGTCGCAGAACAGCTGGCCCTTGTGCTTCTCGTGAAAGGCGATGCGGTGCCGTTGCAGCAGCGAGATGAAATCCTGCGGCGTGTAGCGGGCCAGCGCCGATCGGCAGAACGCCGGATTCGCCGACACGAACTGCGCCGGCGTCGTGTCGCGGTTGGTGAAATTGCAGCGACCGCCGCCAGAGATGCGGATCTTCTCGGCCACCCGCTCGGCATGATCGACCAGCAGCACCCGCGCGCCTCGCTGGCCGGCGATCGCGGCGCAGTGCAGCCCGGCGGCGCCGGCTCCGATGATCACCGCGTCGTAATGCTGCATCGGCGCGGATGATACGAGCCGGGATGCTCAATACATGAGTCGGTCCGGGCGGATGTCTCTCAGGATGGTCGTGGCGATCTCCTCGATCGACTTGTGCGTCGAAGACAGCCAGGCGATGCCTTCCCGGCGCATCATCGTCTCGGCCTCTCGCACCTCGTAGCGGCAGTTTTCGAGCGACGCGTACTTGCTGTCGGGCCGCCTTTCGGTGCGAATCTGGTTCAGGCGCAACGGATCGATCGTCAGGCCGAAGCATTTCTTTTTGTAGGCCGCCAGGCTAGACGGGATGCATCCGCGCTCGAAGTCTTCCGGGATCAGCGGGTAGTTCGCCGCCTTGATACCGTGCTGCATGGCCAGGTACAGCGAGGTCGGCGTCTTGCCGCTGCGGCTGACGCCGACCAGGATCACGTCGGCCGACAGCAGGTTCTTCGACGACTGACCGTCGTCGTGGGCGAGCGAGAAATTGATCGCCTCGATGCGGTCGGTGTACTCCTGGCTCTTCGACACGTCGGAGAAGCGGCCGACCCGGTGGTTGGACTTGACGCCGAATTCGGCCTCCAGCGGTTCGATGAAGGTGTTGAACAGGTCCAGCACCAGGCCGTTGCAGTTCTCCTTGACGATCGCCTGCACCGCCGGATCGATCAGCGTGACGAAGACGATCGGCCGCCGACCTTCGATCTCGGCCGCGTGATTGATTTCGCGCATGACCTGATGCGCCTTGTCGACGGTGTCGATGAACGGACGCCGAACATGGTGCGGTCGGAATGAGAACTGGTTCAGGATCGAATTGCCGAAAGTCTCGGCAGTGATGCCGGTGCCATCGGAGACGAAGAAGACTGTGCGGTTTGGCATCTAGGCAAGCCTCTCAGGTGGATGACCAGACACATCATAGGGATTCACCCGTAAACTCGATTTCAATTTCCCTGCACACCGACGCACAGACGGACATGCCCACCCACACACCATCGTTCGACGCCGCTGCACGCGAAGCGCAACGCGATGGTCCGCAGCCCTCGAAGCGAATCCGCTCGGGTTGCGTTCAGGTATGGCGGGACGCACCCCTTTTTTCACATCACGGAGCTATTTCATGTCAACCCAGAACCTGGCGACCGCCCTGGTCGTTCCGTTTGAAGAACTGAGGATGTCCGACGTCGAGTCGGTGGGCGGCAAGAACGCCTCGCTCGGCGAAATGATCAGCCAGTTGGCTGCCTCTGGTGTGCGGGTGCCCGGCGGTTTCGCGACGACCGCGCATGCGTTCCGCCAGTTCCTCGCTCATAACGGTTTGGCCAGCCGCATCGAACAGCGTCTGGTCACGCTGAACACCGACGATGTGCGCGCCCTGGCCGAAGCCGGTGCGCAGATCCGGCAGTGGATCGAGGACACGCCGTTTCCGGAGGACCTCGACCAGGCCATCCGCAGCCACTTCAAGACTTTGACTGCGGGCAACCCCGGCGCGTCGTTCGCAGTGCGTTCGTCGGCCACCGCCGAAGACCTGCCCGACGCCAGCTTTGCCGGGCAGCAGGAAACCTTCCTGAATGTGGTCGGCATCGATGCCGTGCTGCACAAGATGAAGGAGGTGTTCGCGAGCCTCTACAACGACCGCGCGATCAGCTACCGGGTGCACAAGGGCTTCGCGCACGCCGATGTGGCCTTGTCGGCCGGTGTGCAGCGTATGGTGCGTTCCGACCTGGGATCGGCCGGCGTGATGTTCACGATCGACACCGAAAGCGGCTTCAAGGACGTGGTGTTCATCACCTCCAGCTACGGTCTCGGCGAGACGGTGGTGCAGGGCGCCGTGAACCCCGACGAGTTCTATGTCCACAAGCCGACGCTGCGGTCCGGCAAGCAGTCGATCATCCGGCGCAACCTGGGCTCCAAGCTGATCAAGATGGAATTTGCCAGCGCGGCCGACCGTGCCGCGTCCGGCAAGCTGGTGTCCACCGTCGACACCGCGCCCGAGCAGCGCAACCGCTATTCGCTGACCGATGCCGACGTGACCGAACTGGCGCGTTACGCGCTCGTCATCGAACAGCATTACGGCCGTCCGATGGACATCGAATGGGGCAAGGACGGCGGCGACGGCAAGCTCTACATCCTGCAGGCCCGGCCCGAGACGGTGAAGAGCCAGCAAGAGGGCAAGGTTGAGCAGCGTTACAAGCTCAAGTCCACCGGCACCGTGCTGGTCGAAGGCCGCGCGATCGGCCAGAAGATCGGCACCGGCCCGGTGCGCATCGTGCACAGCCTGGCCGACATGGACACGGTGCAGCCTGGCGACGTGCTGGTCACCGACATGACCGACCCGAACTGGGAACCGGTGATGAAGCGCGCCTCGGCGATCGTCACCAACCGCGGCGGGCGCACCTGCCACGCGGCCATCATCGCGCGTGAACTCGGCGTACCGGCGGTGGTGGGCTGCGGCGACGCGACCGATGTGCTGAAGGACGGCGCGCTGGTCACCGTGGCGTGCTCCGAGGGCGACACCGGCTACATCTACGACGGTCTGCTCGAGACCGAGATCAGCGATGTCATCCGTGGCGAGCTGCCGTACTGCCCGATCAAGATCATGATGAACGTGGGCAACCCGCAGCTCGCATTCGACTTCGCGCAGATGCCCAACAGCGGCGTCGGTCTCGCGCGGCTCGAATTCATCATCAACAACAACATCGGTGTCCACCCGAAGGCGATCCTCGACTACCCGAACATCGACCTTGACCTGAAGAAGGCCGTCGAGTCGGTGGCCCGCGGCCACGCCTCGCCGCGCGCTTTCTATGTCGACAAGCTGGTCGAAGGCGTCGCCACCATTGCGGCGGCCTTCTGGCCGAAACCCGTGATCGTGCGTCTGAGCGACTTCAAGAGCAACGAGTACCGCAAGCTGATCGGTGGATCTCGCTACGAGCCGGAAGAAGAGAACCCGATGCTCGGCTTTCGTGGCGCGTCGCGCTATGTCAGCGAGGAGTTCGTCGAGGCCTTCGCGATGGAGTGCGAGGCGCTCAAGCGCGTGCGCAACGACATGGGCCTGAGCAACGTCGAGATCATGATCCCGTTCGTGCGCACGCTGGGCCAGGCCCAGCGCGTCACCGAGATGCTGGCCGAACGCGGCCTGAAGCGTGCCGCACTCGGCGGCACCGACGGCCTGCGCATCATCATGATGTGCGAGATCCCGAGCAACGCGATCCTGGCCGAGCAGTTCCTCGAATACTTCGACGGCATGTCGATCGGCTCGAACGACCTGACGCAGTTGACGCTGGGCCTGGACCGCGACTCCGGCATGGAATTGCTGGCCCGCGACTTCGACGAGCGCGACCCGGCTGTCAAGGCGATGATTTCACGCGCCATCGCGGCCTGTCGTGCGGTCGGCAAGTACATCGGCATCTGCGGCCAAGGGCCGAGCGATCACCCCGATTTTGCCGATTGGCTGGCGGCCGAGGGCATCGTGTCGATCTCGCTCAATCCGGACACGGTGGTCGAGACCTGGCAGCGACTGGCGAAGCGCTGACTGCGAAATCAGCCGCGACCCTCGCCATAGGCTGGGTCGCGGCTTTGATGGCGCACCACCAAGACTCAGATTCCCGTTTCGGTTTCGCGGTAAATCACGGCGTAGGGAAACACAGCGAGCGGGAAGCTTCTGCGGCCATCACTTGTCGGCGTGCCCAGGCCGGGATGAGATTCGAGCAGGCGCGTGATCCGTTCGAACTCCTTCAGCAATCGGCCTGCGATGCCGACGCCTGCTTCGGCCTTGTAGTACTGAAAGGCGTCAGCAAGATCAGCCGCTGCCTCGCGGTGCAGCGAACGGGTCAACGCAACTCTGCCCTCAAGCGCGCCAGAACGTCATCGACCGAGACTTCAGTCGCGATACCCGCTTCGATCTCCGCGTCCCGGCGCGCCGCGACCGCATCCCAGGCGGCGTCGCGAGCGCTGTCGGCATCCAGACTGGCGACGACGCGATCGAGCAGTCGCGCTCGATCAGCGGCCCGCAAACGCAAAACTTCGACTTCGAGTGCTTCCAAGGAGATGGACATGGCAATCGTCCGTGAGGTGCTGAGTGTGAGAGCGCAGCTTGCCACAGGTCAGATCAACCCGTCGAACGGCAGCACGTCGACCCAGCCGCCGGCCTCGACATTGCCCTGCTCGTGATGCAGCACGACCAGCCCGTTCGCGACGCTCATGCTGCGCAGGATGCCCGAACCCTGTGATCCGGTGATCGCGACCTGCAAGGTGCCGTCGGCCTTCTGACTGACGATACCGCGCTGGTATTCGGTGCGGCCCGCCTTCTTGCGGATCGGCTCCAGGGAGGCCGCTTTCAGCATCGGCAGTGGGCTCGGCGTGGCGCCGCTCATCGCGAGCAGCGCTTCGCGCACGAAGGCGTAGAAGGTCACCATCACGGCGACCGGGTTGCCGGGCAGGCCGAACAGGATCGCCTGGCGGCCGTTGCTTTCGATGCGGCCGATCGCCATTGGCCGGCCCGGGCGCATCGCGATTTTCCAGAACAGCACGTCGCCCAGCTGCGCCATCACCTGCTTCGTGTGGTCGGCCTCGCCGACGCTGACGCCGCCCGAGGTGATCACCGCGTCGGCGTTCTCGGCAGCCGCTCGGAACGTCGCTTCCAGCGCGGCCGGGCTGTCGGGGACGACGCCCATGTCGATCAGCTCGACGCCGAGCCGCTGCAGCATGCCCCACAGCGTGTAGCGGTTGCTGTCGTAGACGCAGCCTTCACCGAGTGTCTCGCCGACCGAGCGCAGCTCGTCGCCGGTGGAAAAGAAGGCGACGCGCAGGCGCCGGAACACCGGCACCTCGGCGCGGCCCAGTGAAGCCATCAGGCCGAGATCGGCCGGACGCAGCACGCGACCAGCCTGCAAGGCGGGCTCGCCCAGACGCAGGTCTTCGCCGGCCAGGCGGCGGTTGTCGCCGGCCCTCACGACGCCGGCCGGCACCGTGACGGTGCCGTCGGTGGCGACCTGGACGAATTCCTGTGGCACCACGGTGTCGAAGCCGTCGGGCATCACCGCGCCGGTCATGATCCTCACGCACTGGCCTGAGGCCACACCGCCGTCGAAGGCGACCCCGGCAAAGCTGGTTCCCGCGACGCTGAACGCGCTGGGTCCCTCGGCAGCAAGTTCGCTCGCGCGCAGTGCGTAGCCGTCCATTGCCGAGTTGTCGCTGGCCGGCACGTTGATCGGCGAGACGATGTCGCGCGCCAGCACGCGGCCGAGCGCGCTGCGCAGCGGCAGGCTTTCGATCGCTTCCACACGCGGCACCAGGCGGGCGATGAACTCCTGCGCCTTCGCCACCGGCAGTGCGCTCGGGTCGTAGCCGCTCAGTTGCGCGGCGATGTCTTGCAGTCGGGTCATGGCGGGTTTCGCAGGATCAATGGCAAAGGACGCGCGAATCAGCGCGCGGAAGATGGCTGGAGCTGTTGCAGCTCATGCAGTGTGTTGGCGTTCGCGAAGGCGGACTCGTCGTCGAACACCACCTCGACGCAGCGGTGCAGCGCGGTCCAGCGGTCGATCTTGCGCTGACCGCTCTGCGTGAACTCGACCAGGCTGTCCATCAGGCTGGACTCCATCAGGCAGAACACCGGCTGCACCTGCACGATGCCGTCCGCGCCACGAGTGGCGGCCATCGCGATGCGTGCATCGTGGGCGACCAGTTCGGCAGCCAGCCGCGCGACCAGATCGGTCGGAAAGTTCGGCGTGTCGCAGGGCACGGTGACGAGGTACGGCGTGTCGCAGTGCTCGAGCCCGGCCAGGAAACCGGCCAGCGGACCCGGGTAGTCTGCGATCGCATCGGGCCACACCGGCACGCCGAACGAGTCGTAGGCGCCGAGGTTGCGGTTGGCATTGATCATCACGTGGCCGACCTGCGGCGACAGCCGCAGCATCGCGTGCAGTGCCAGCGGGATGCCGAGGTGGTTCTGCAGGCCCTTGTCGACCCCGCCCATCCGGCTGCCACGGCCGCCGGCCAGCACCAGGCCGGTGATCTGCCCGGGGGCGATCATGGCCGGTCCGCAGGGAAGGCGTCGCCGAGGTACGTCGGGCCCTTCATCGCGGCGACCAGCACGCAACCCAGCGCGACGGTGAACACCATCGACAACGCAAACACACCGGCGCTGATCGCGAGGATGTCGATGAACCGCCTCACGTGGTCCGGGTCGTTCGCGAGGCCGGGTTGATACGCGGTCTTCGCGACCTCGGCCAGCACCCACGGTACCGCGACGCAGCCCGCTGCCGCCCAGCCCAGGCGCTGCTTGACGACACGGGGAACCTGCTTCCACAAGCGTCCCACATCAGCCCCCGATGTAATGCATCTCGACGCGCCGGGCGCCTGATTCCGGGCTGGCCGCCAGACCGCTGCGCAACTCCGAATAACGGTCGTTGCGGTCGTTCCATATCAACCCGACGGCGCTGGCGATCTGTTCGTCGTCGTAGCCGCCGCGCAGCAACGCCCTCAGATCGTGTCCGTGGTTCGCGAACAGGCAAAGAAACAGCTTGCCTTCGGTCGACAGCCGCGCCCGATTGCAGTCGCGGCAGAAGGCCTGGGTGACGCTGGAGATCACGCCGATCTCGCCGGCGCCATCACGGTAGCGCCAGCGCTGCGCGGTTTCACCGCGGTCGTTGGCATCCAGCGCTTCCAGCGGATGGACCGCGTTGATGCGCGCGATGACCTCGGCCGACGGCAGCACCTCGTCCATGCGCCAGCCGTTGGTCGCGCCGACGTCCATGTACTCGATGAAGCGCAGGATGACCGGCGTGTTCCGGAAGTGCGCCGCCATCGGCAGGATCTCGCTGTCGTTGGTACCGCGCTTGACGACCATGTTGACCTTGATCGGCCCGAGGCCCACCCGCGCGGCCTCCGCGATGCCTTCGAGCACCTCGGCGACCGGAAAGTCCACGTCGTTCATGCGCCGGAAGATCGCGTCGTCGAGCCCGTCGAGGCTGACGGTGATGCGCTGCAGTCCTGCATCGCGCAAGGCCTGTGCTTTTTTGGCCAGCAGCGATCCATTGGTGGTCAGCGTCAAATCGACTGCGTGTCCCTCGGGCGTGCGCAACTCGCTCAGCATGCGGATCAGGCCATCGAGCCCCTTGCGCAACAGCGGCTCACCGCCCGTCAGCCGGATCTTGTGCACGCCGTGCGCGACGAACAAGCGGGCCAACCGGGTGATTTCCTCGAAGCTCAGCAGCGAGCTGTGCGGCAGGAAGTCGTAGCGCTTGTCGAACACCTCTTTCGGCATGCAATAGCTGCAGCGAAAATTGCAGCGGTCGGTGACCGAAATACGCAGATCGCGCAGCGGGCGCGCGAGTCGATCGCTCAGCAATCCCGTCGGCGCATTCAGGGTCGCCGGGATGATCGGGACCGCCGACGCATAGCGGTGGTCGGCGAGCGGGATGACTTTGTCCACCATTTGCGAATTGTGCCCGCTGGGCCCGGGACTTCGGCGTGTGGGGCCAGCGCCGGGCGGGCAAGAGCGTTGCGCTCAGCGGCCGGCGGTGGTTTCGGTCTTCGGCGCAGGATCGAGCGGCATGCCGGCTCGCCGGGCGCCGGTGAAACGCTGGCTCCAGTAGTCGTAGCGCATGTCCTCGACGCGAACCGCGCCGCCGGTGCGGGGCGAGTGAATGAACTTGCCGTCGCCGACATAGATGCCGACGTGGGAGAAGGTGCGCCGCAGCGTGTTGAAGAAAACCAGGTCGCCAGGGCGCAATTCCTCCCGCTTCACTTCCATCAGACCGGCCGCGTCGGCTTGCTCGTCGACACGTCGCGGCAACACCAGCCCGAGACTCATTTCGAAGATGTGGCGGGTGAAACCGCTGCAATCGAAGCCCGCTTCTTCGCTCGAGCCGCCCCGGCGGTACGGCACACCGAGGAAGTTCATCGCGGTGATCACCATGTCCGACGCGCGGTCGCGCATGCGCTGCACGAGGGTGGGCGAGTCGCTCGCGAAGTCAGCGACCGCAGGCGGCAGCAGACCGCGTTCGATCAGCAGGCGGGTCACCGCGTCAGGGCTGTCGTCGGGTGCTGCCTCTGCCAGGGGCTGCCAGCAGATCGCGGCGATTGCGAGGCCGATGATCCCGATCACCCTGGAGAAAGCCGCAGCGCGGTGCGGGGTCCGAGGGCGGGCAGGGGGCGGCTTTAGCATGCGGCGCAGGATAGGTGACGCCCCGAAGCACGTCAATTGCGCATCAGGGGCACCTCGGAGGGTCCGAGTCAGAACCCCGACAGAAAATTAAGCGATGCTCTATGACCCATGCCATCCATGAGAAACCACCATGTTCAAAGCGCTGTTGCTTGAAAAATCCGACGCCGGTTTCACGGCTTCGGTGAAATCGGTCGATGAAGCCCAGTTGCCTGAAGGTGATGTGCTGGCGCGCATTGCGCATTCGACGCTCAACTACAAGGACGGTCTGGCCATCACCCAGCGCGGACCGGTCGTGCGTGCGTGGCCGATGGTTGCCGGCATCGACGGCGCGGGCACCGTGATCGAGAGCAGCCACCCGCAGTGGAAGCCGGGTGACCGCTTCATCCACAACGGCTGGGGTCTCGGCGAGACCCGCTGGGGTTGTCTGGCCGAAATGGCGCGGCTGAAGGGAGACTGGCTCGTCAAGCTGCCCGCTGCATTCACGACCCGGCAGGCGATGGCATTGGGTACCGCCGGTTACACGGCGATGCTGTGCGTGCTGGCACTGGAACGTCACGGCGTGAAGCCGGGCGATGGCGAGGTGCTGGTCACCGGCGCCACCGGTGGCGTCGGCAGCGTGGCGACGATGTTGCTGTCGAAGCTCGGCCACACCGTGGTTGCCGCCACGGGCAAGGCAGCCGAGGCCGATTACCTGAAGCGGCTGGGTGCGACCACGGTGATCGACCGCGCCGAGCTGTCGTCGCCCGGCAAGCCGCTGCAGAAGGAGCGCTGGGCGGCGGTCGTCGATGCGGTCGGCAGCCACACGCTGGCCAATGCGCTGGCGCAGACGCGCTACAACGGCGTCGTGGCGGCGTGCGGGCTGGCGCAGGGCGCTGACTTGCCGGCCACGGTGATGCCGTTCATCCTGCGCGGCGTCACGCTGGCCGGGGTCGAGAGCGTGGTGGTGCCACTGCCGCTGCGCCAGCAGGCCTGGGCGCGGCTGGCACGCGACATCGACCTGACTCTGCTGGAAGAGATGGTCGAAGACATCGCTTTGGGCGACTGCGTGGCACGCGCCCAGGACCTGATCGATGGCAAGGTGCGAGGACGGCTGGTGGTGACCATCGCCTGAGACCGGCAGACCGATTCAAACAAGAAATGACGGAGACCAACCCATGACCCGCTACACAGACTTTCACCAACGATCTCTCACCGACCGCGATGGTTTCTGGACCGAACAGGCCGCGCTGATCGACTGGCACCGGCCGTTCGACCAGGTCTGCGACCACAGCACCCCACCCTTTGCGCGCTGGTTCGTCGGTGGTCAGACCAACCTGTGCCACAACGCCGTCGACCGCCATCTGGCTGCGCGTGCGGACCAACCAGCGTTGATCTGCGTGTCCACCGAAACTGACACCGAGCACACCTACAGCTTCCGCGACCTGCACGTCGAGGTGCAGCGCATGGCGGCGATCCTGCTGTCGCTGGGCGTGAAGCAGGGCGACCGCGTGCTGGTCTACATGCCGATGGTGCCGCAGGCGGTGTTCGCTATGCTGGCCTGCGCACGCATCGGTGCGATCCACTCGGTGGTGTTCGGCGGTTTCGCGAGCGTCAGCCTGGCGAGCCGCATCGACGATGCGCAGCCGACGGTGATCGTCAGCGCCGATGCGGGCAGCCGCTCCGGCAAGGTGCTGCCGTACAAGCCGCTGCTCGACGAAGCCATTCGCCTCGCCGAGCACAAGCCGTCGAGGGTGCTGTTGGTCGATCGCGGGTTGAGCCCGATGGAGCGGGTGGCCGGACGCGATGTCGATTACGCCGAGTTGCGCCAGCAATACCTGAACGCCGTGGTGCCCTGCACCTGGGTCGATGCCACCCACCCGAGCTACACGCTGTACACCAGCGGAACCACGGGCAAGCCCAAGGGCGTCCAGCGCGACACCGGCGGCTACGCGGTCGCGCTGGCCGCCAGCATGAAGCACATCTACTGCGGCAACCCGGGCGAAACCTTCTTTTGCGGCAGCGACATCGGCTGGGTCGTCGGCCACAGCTACATCGTTTACGGTCCGCTGATCAACGGCATGGCGACGATCCTCTACGAAGGCCTGCCGACGCGGCCCGACGCCGGCATCTGGTGGAGCCTGGTCGAGAAGTACCGCGTGTCGGTGATGTTCAGCTCGCCCACCGCAATCCGCGTGCTGAAGAAGGCCGACCCGAAGTACCTGGCCCAATACGATCTGTCGTCGTTGCGCGCGCTGTTCCTGGCCGGCGAGCCGCTCGACGAGCCGACGTCGAAGTGGATTTCCGAGTCGCTGGGCAAGCCCATCATCGACAACTACTGGCAGACCGAGACCGGCTGGCCGATCCTGACGATCGCCAACGGCGTCGAGAAGTCGCCTGCCAAGCTGGGCAGCCCGGGCTTCGCGATGTACGGCTACGACGTCAAGGTGATGGACGAATTGTCGGGCGAAGAAGTCACCGCACCGAACCAGAAGGGGGTGCTGGTCATCGAGGGCCCGCTGCCGCCGGGATGCATGCAGACCGTCTGGCGCGACGACGAGCGGTTCGTCAAGACCTACTGGAGCGGCCAGCCCGGCAAGCAGGTCTACAGCACCTTCGACTGGGGCATTCGCGACGAGGATGGCTACTTCTTCATCCTGGGCCGCACCGACGACGTGATCAACGTCGCCGGCCACCGCCTGGGCACACGCGAGATCGAGGAGAGCATCTCCAGCCATCCCGGCGTCGCCGAAGTGGCGGTGGTCGGCGTGGCGGACTCACTCAAGGGACAGGTGGCGATGGCCTTCGTGGTGTTGAAGGACGCGTCGAAGGCCGCGACCGAGGCCGATGCATCGCGGCTCGAAGCCGAGGTCATGAAGGTCGTCGACACGCAGCTCGGCGCGCTGGCCCGACCGGCGCGCGTGCGCTTCGTCGGCGCCTTGCCGAAGACACGCTCAGGCAAGCTGCTGCGGCGCGCGATCCAGGCGGTGTGCGAACAACGTGATCCGGGCGATCTGACCACGATCGACGATCCGAGCTCGTTGCAGCAGATCAAGGACGTGCTGGCCGTCTGAGACCCGTCGGCTTCGACGACTCGACGCGTCTCGTCCATCCTCCGGGGGATGACGGCGCGTCGAACCCTGCACAGACTGGCGGCTCCTCAACGACCGGAGCTTTCGCCATGACTGTGTTCGACACCCTTTGCTCACGCCGTCGCGCGATGGCCTGCGTCGCCTTGACCTGGCCTGCTGCCCGGTGCGCCGCCGCGCGCGGGACCGTCCCGGCGTCGAACGCCCCTGCGCTGGCGCTGCTGTCGCCAGCGCCAGCCGACATCGATCCCAGTGGCTACCTCGTCAGCGAAAAGCTCGATGGCGTGCGGGCCTTCTGGGACGGCCGCCAACTGCGTTTTCGCAGCGGGCGACCGGTCCCGGCGCCGGCGTGGTTCATCCAGGCCTTGCCGCCGATCGCGCTCGACGGCGAACTCTGGGGTGGTCGGGGCCGATTCGATGTGGTGTCCGGCACGGTGCGGCGCTCGGCACCTGACGATGCGGGCTGGCGCGCGCTGCGCCTGATGGTGTTCGACCTGCCTGGCGCGGCAGGCGATTTCGCAACCCGTGCCGCGCAGATCACCGATGCGGTGCGCGGCGCCTCGTCAGCGGTCTTGAGCGCCATCGAGCAAACGCTGCTGCCCGACCACGCCGCGCTGCAACGGCGACTCGATTCAGTGGTGCGCGGCGGCGGCGAAGGTCTGGTGCTGCACCGTGCGGATGCGCTGTGGGCGCCGGGGCGCAGCCAGGCCTTGCTGAAACTCAAACCCGTGCAGGACGCTGAAGCGAAAGTGCTGGCGCACGAGCGCGGCCGCGGGCGATTGGCTGATGTGATGGGCGCGTTGCGTGTGCGCACCGTCGACGGCGTCGAGTTCCGCGTCGGCAGCGGATTCAGCGACGAACAACGCCGTCAACCGCCACCTTTGGGCAGCTGGATCACCTACACACACCGAGGACTGACCCCGACGGGCGTTCCGCGTTTCGCAAGCTACCTGCGCCCGCACGACGCCGAACTGTGAAGCGTCAGAGCACCTCGCTGGCAAAGTCCGCCAGCCGCGAACGTTCGCCCCGCGCCAGCGTCACGTGCCCGCTGTGCGGCCAGCCCTTGAATCGGTCCACCGCGTAGGTCAGGCCCGAGCTGCCCTCGGTCAGGTAGGGCGTGTCGATCTGCGCCAGGTTGCCCAGGCAGACGATCTTGGTGCCCGGGCCGGCGCGGGTGATCAAGGTCTTCATCTGCTTCGGCGTCAGGTTCTGAGCTTCGTCGATCAGCACGAACTTGTTCAGGAAAGTGCGCCCGCGCATGAAATTCAGGCTCTTGATCTTGATCTTGCTGCGCACCAGGTCGTTGGTGGCCGCACGGCCCCATTCACCGGCACCGCCGTCGGTCTTCGACAGCACTTCGAGGTTGTCGTCGAGCGCGCCCATCCACGGGCCCATCTTTTCTTCCTCGGTGCCGGGCAGGAAGCCGATGTCTTCACCCACCGGTACCGTCACACGGGTCACGATGATTTCGGTGTAGCGGCGGTCGTCCATCACCTGGCTCAGACCGGCGGCCAGCGTCATCAGCGTCTTGCCGGTGCCTGCGGTACCGGTCAGCGTGATGAAGTCGCAGTCCGGGTCCATCAGCAGGTTCAGCGCGAAGTTCTGCTCGCGGTTGCGCGCGGTCACGCCCCACACCGCGTTCTTGGCGTGGGTGTACTCGCGCAGCGTGCGCAGCACCGCAGTCTTGCCGGTGATCTCGGTCACCTTGGCGTGCAGCGGCGCAGCGCCGGCGGCTTCGAGGTAGACGAACTGATTGATCAGCAGCGCCGGAACCATCGGACCGCTGATGCGATAGAACGTGAAACCACCCTGGTTCCAGCTTTCCATCGTCTTGCCGTGGCGATCCCAGAAGTCAGCGGGCAGTTGCAGCACGCCGGTGTAGAGCAGATCACCGTCCTCGAGCGTCTTGTCGTTGAAGTAGTCCTCTGCCGGCAGGCCCAGTGCGCGCGCCTTGATGCGCATGTTGATGTCTTTCGACACCAGCACCACGTCGCGACCGGGTTGCTGATCGCGCAGTGCCTGCACCACACCGAGGATCTGGTTGTCGGCCTTGCCTTGCGGCAGGCCGGCCGGCAGCGTCACGTTGACGAGGTTGGTCTGGAAGAACAGCTTGCCGCCGGCCTCGCGGTGCCCGGTACGCGCCAGGGACAGGCCTTCGGTCATGCCATTGATGTCGCGCGTGGCCAGGTTGGCTGCCAGCGCGTCGAGATCACGACTGACCTGACGCGCATTGCGTGCCACTTCGGTCATGCCTTTCTTGTGATCGTCGAGTTCTTCGAGCGTGATCATCGGCAGGTAGATGTCGTGCTCGTCGAAGCGGAACAGGCTCATCGGGTCGTGCATCAACACGTTGGTGTCGAGCACGAACAGCTTGGCCGGCCCGGTGCCGCGAGGTTTGGCCACACGCGGCTTCGGTTCGGGACGCTTGATCACCGTGGCCGCCGCATCCGAGGCTGTGGCGACGAGCGGGGCGCGCGCCGGAGGTGTCGGCGCGAGTGCCGCCGGGTCGTACAGGTTCAGCTCGGCCGGCGCCGCCGGCTCGGCGGCGGCGCGGGGCGATCGCTTGGCCGGCTTGGGTGCAGCCTGGGACTCGAAGTCGGTGACGGACAGCAGGGAGGCTCGTTTGGCAGGCGGCTTGGGCAGTGGCATGGGCGGTGGACGGTGAGTGACGGGCGTTAGACGACAGGAGTCAGGCTGGAAAACAAAAAAGCCGCGCAGGGTCCTGTGCGGCTTCCATTTGAACAGGGCGACGTGACGCGCTGGTGTGCAAGCTTCGCACCAATCAGGCATCGTCCTTCAAGGATTTGACGGTCTTGAGTACTTCTTCGACGTGGCCGGCCACCTTCAGGCCCCTCCACTCGCCACGGAGCACACCCGCGCCATCGATCAGGAAGGTGCTGCGCTCGATGCCCTTGACCTTCTTGCCGTACATGATCTTGTTCTTGACCACGCCGAACATGTGGCACAGCTTCTCTTCCGTGTCGGCGATCAGCTCGAATGGCAGTTCCAGGTTCTGCTTGAATTTCTCGTGGGAAGCCATGTTGTCGCGAGACACCCCGAAAACCACGGCGCCAGCGGCGATGAAGTCCTTGTGGTGGTCACGAAACTGCATCGCTTCGGTGGTGCAGCCGGGGGTGTTGTCTTTCGGATAGAAATACAACACGATGGATTGACCGGCGTAAGCCTGCGGCGTGAACTTCACTCCACTGGTGGCGAGCGCTTCAAATTCCGGGAGGGGTTTGTTGAGGGCTGGCGTCATGGAGTCTTGTTAGTGTTGCGCCGTCGTTGGCGTAGCCCGCAATTATAGGGGCTGACCATGGCGGTTGCCGGTGAGGGCGGCGAGCGTCACACGCACTGGTTCATCGTTCGAACAGCAGGCCGGCCACCACGTTTCGACCCTCTGAAAGAAGCACGTTGTAAGTGCGGCACGCGGCAGCGCTGTCCATCGTCTCGAAGCCAATGCGGCGCTCGATGAGTGACCTGAGCAGGCCAGCCGGCGGGAAGCGCAGTGTGTCGCCGCTGCCGAAGAGAACCAGTTCGGGTTCGTACTGCGCCAGCGCAGCGAAATGATCGGCGTTCAGGTCGGCGAAACGCGCCACGTTCCAGGCTGTGACGAGACCGGTCCAGGGCACCACGACGCTGGTCGTGAACTGCGTGCCGTTGACCATCACGCCGTCCTTGCCGTGGCGCGCGATCGCGTTGGTACCTTCGATCCGTTCTGCGTGCATTTTCAAGGTCGCGGGCTCCGGGTGTTCTGAGTGCCCCCAAACCTGTCGCAAAACGACAGGCCCCCAAGGGGGTCAAGGAAACTTGGGAGCGGCCCAGCGTTTCCTTGAGGGCGTAAAATTGTAGGCTTTGCGCTGCGCGGTCGCGTAGCTGGAGAGCCCCTTGAAACCTGTTGCCAAGTCGAGCAAGCTCGCCAACGTCTGCTACGACATCCGTGGTCCGGTGCTCGACAAGGCCCGGCAGATGGAGGAAGAGGGGCAGAAGATCATCAAGCTGAACATTGGCAACCTTGCCGTGTTCGGGCTTGAGCCGCCCGACGAGATCGTGCAGGACATGATCCGCAATCTGCCCCACAGTGCCGGCTACACCGACAGCAAGGGCCTGTTCGCGCCGCGCAAGGCGGTGGTGCATTACATGCAGGAAAAGCACGTCCAGGGCGTGACCATCGACGACGTTTATCTCGGCAACGGTGCGTCCGAACTCATCACCATGAGCATGAACGGCCTGCTCAACGACGGTGACGAGGTGCTGGTGCCTGCCCCGGACTATCCGCTGTGGACTGCATCGGTCGCGCTGTCGGGCGGAACGCCGGTGCACTACATCTGCGACGAGCAGGCGGACTGGACGCCAGACATCGCCGACATCCGCAAGAAGATCACGCCGAACACCAAGGCCATCGTCGTCATCAACCCGAACAACCCGACCGGTGCGCTGTACCCGGAGAGCGTGCTTCGCGACATCGTCGAAGTGGCGCGCCAGCACCAGCTGATCGTGTTCGCCGACGAGATCTACGACAAGACGCTGTTCGACGGCAATGTGCACACCAGCATCGCTTCGCTGGCCGACGATGTCTTGTTCGTCACCTACAACGGACTGAGCAAGAACTACCGCTCGTGTGGCTACCGCGCTGGGTGGATGGTGGTCTCGGGCGCGAAGGCGCACGCACGCGACTACATCGAGGGCCTGAACATGCTGGCCTCGATGCGCCTGTGCTCGAACACGCCGGGCCAGCTCGCGATCCAGACTGCGCTCGGCGGCTACCAGAGCATCAAGGACCTGGTCGCCCCGAGCGGCCGCCTGTGCCGCCAGCGCGACCTGGCTTACGAGCTGCTGAGCCAGATCCCGGGCGTCAGCGTCGTCAAGCCGAAGGCCGCGCTGTACATGTTCCCGCGCCTCGATCCGAAGATGTACCCGATCGAGGACGATCAGCAGTTCGCCTACGACCTGCTGGCCGCCGAGAAGGTGCTGATCGTTCAGGGCACCGGCTTCAACTGGCCGAACCCGGATCACTTCCGGCTGGTCTTCCTGCCGAACTGCGACGACCTGACCGAGGCGATCGGGCGCATCGCCCATTTCCTAGGCCAGTACCGCAAGCGCCACTCGCAGTGAGCGATCCACGCGTGGTGCTTGACCTGATTCTTTTCTCGCAATCCAGAAGCCCTCAGGGGCACACAAGATGAAACCGATACGAGTTGGCCTGCTGGGCATAGGCACCGTTGGCAGCGGCACGTTCAACGTGCTGCGCCGCAACCAGGAAGAAATCAAGCGCCGCGCCGGTCGCGGCATCGAGATCGCGATGGTCGCCGACCTCGACACCGCGCGGGCGAAGTCCGTCGTCGGCGATTCGGCACGGGTGGTCGCCGATGCCCGCGAAGTGATCGCGAACCCCGACATCGACATCGTCGTCGAGCTGATCGGCGGCTATGGCATCGCGCGCACGCTGGTGCTCGAAGCGATCGCCGCCGGCAAGCACGTGGTCACGGCCAACAAGGCGCTGCTTGCGGTGCATGGCACCGAGATCTTCGCGGCAGCGCGAGAGAAGGGCGTCGTCGTCGCTTTCGAGGCGGCGGTGGCCGGTGGCATCCCGATCATCAAGGCGCTGCGCGAAGGGCTGACGGCCAACCGCATCCAGTGGATCGCCGGGATCATCAATGGCACGACCAATTTCATCCTGTCCGAGATGCGCTCGAAGGGGCTCGATTTCGGCGTGGTGCTGAAGCAGGCGCAGGAGCTCGGCTATGCCGAAGCCGACCCGACCTTCGACATCGAGGGCGTCGACGCGGCGCACAAGGTCACGCTGATGAGCGCAATCGCGTTCGGTATCCCGGTGCAGTTTGACCGTGCTCACGTCGAAGGCATCACGAAGCTGCAGGCTGCCGACATCACGTACGCCGAACAGCTGGGCTACCGCATCAAACTGTTGGGCCTCACCAAACGCACCGATGCGGGCATCGAGTTGCGCGTGCACCCGACGCTGGTGCCGACAAAGCAACTCATCGCCAACGTCGAAGGCGCGATGAACGCGGTGATGGTGCAGGGCGATGCGGTGGGCAGCACCTTGTATTACGGCAAGGGCGCAGGCGCCGAGCCCACGGCTTCGGCGGTGATCGCCGACCTGGTCGACATCACCCGCCTGCACACCGCCGACCCGCACCACCGCGTGCCGCACCTCGCTTTCCAGCACGACGCACTGGTCGAAACACCGATCCTGCCGATGGATGCGACGGTCACGGCGTATTACCTGCGTCTGCAGGTGACGGACCAGGCCGGCGTCATGGCTCGCATCGCCGGCATCCTGGCCGAACACGGCATCTCGATCGACGCGCTGCTGCAGCGTCCGAACGACGGCAGCACCTCTGCGGCAGGCGCTGCGGCGCACACCGACGTGATCATCCTGACGCACGACACCGTCGAAGGCAACATGAACCGCGCGATCGCGCAGATGCAGGCGCTGCCGACCGTGCTCGCCCCGATCGTGCGCATCCGCAAGGAAGAGCTCAGTTGAACTACCTCAGCACCCGGGGTGACCTCACCCCACGCGGCTTTTCCGACATCCTGCTCGAAGGTCTGGCGCCCGATGGCGGCCTCTACCTGCCCGAGTCGTACCCGAAGATCGACGACGCGACGCTGACCCGCTGGCGCGGCCTGAGCTACGCCGACCTTGCGTTCGAGATCCTGTCGCTCTACATCACCGACATCCCGGCAGGCGACCTGCGCACGCTGGTCAACAAGACCTACACGCCCGCGATCTTCGGCACGCCCGAGATCACGCCGCTGAAGTCGCTCGACCGGGCTGCCAGCACGCCCGAGGGAGCCGATGTCTACCTGCAGGCGCTGTCCAACGGCCCGACGCTGGCCTTCAAGGACATGGCGATGCAGTTGCTCGGCAACCTGTTCGAGTACGAACTGGCGCGCCGCGGCGAAACGCTGAACATCCTCGGGGCCACGTCGGGCGACACCGGCAGCGCCGCCGAGTACGCGATGCGCGGCAAGCAGGGCGTCAACGTCTTCATGCTGAGCCCGAACGGCCGCATGAGCCCGTTTCAGCAGGCGCAGATGTTCAGCCTGCAGGACGCCAACATTCACAACATCGCGATCGACGGCGTGTTCGACGAGTGCCAGGACATCGTCAAGGCGGTGTCGAACGACCTCGAGTTCAAGCGCCGTCACCACATCGGCACCGTCAACTCGATCAACTGGGCGCGTCTGCTGGCGCAGGTCGTCTATTACTTCGCGGGCTACTTCCAGGCCACGTGGTCGAACGATCAGCAAGTCAGCTTCGCAGTGCCTTCGGGCAACTTCGGCAACATCTGCGCCGGGCACGTCGCGCGGATGATGGGCCTGCCGATCCGCTATCTGGTGTTGGCCACCAACGAGAACAACGTGCTCGACGAGTTTTTCCGCACCGGCACGTATCGCGTGCGCGGCAGCGCCGAGACGCACGAGACCTCGAGCCCGTCGATGGACATCTCGAAGGCGTCGAACTTCGAGCGCTTCGTGTTCGATCTGCTGGGCCGCGATGCGGCGCGCACGAAGCAGCTGTTCAAGACCGAGGTCGAACAGCACGGCGCGTTCACCGTCAGCGACGACGAATTCGCGAACACTTCGAGCTTCGGCTTCGTGTCGGGTACCAGCACGCATGCCGACCGTCTCGCCACCATCCGCGACACCTACAAGCGCTTCGGCGTCGTGATCGACACCCACACCGCCGACGGCCTGAAGGTCGGCCGCGAACACCTCGACTGGGGCATCCCGATGCTGGTGCTGGAAACCGCCTTGCCGGCCAAGTTCGCCGAGACCATCGTCGAAGCCATCGGCGTGCAGCCCGACCGGCCGTCCGCGATGCGCGGCATCGAGGATCTGCCCAAGCGGTTCGTCGTGATGCCGGCGGATGCGCAGGCGGTCAAGACCTACCTCAGCGCGAACGTGTGACGGCTCGCGGCCTGATGGCGATCGCCGCGTGAAGGTCATCGGTTTCTGCGGCTACTCGGGTTCGGGCAAGACGACGCTGGTCGAGCAGCTGATAGGTCAATTGCGCGGGCGCGGGCTGCGGGTGTCGGTCGTCAAGCATGCGCATCACGCGTTCGACATCGACCATGCGGGCAAGGACTCGTGGCGACATCGGCAGGCGGGTGCATACGAGGTTGTCGTCGCCTCGAACCGCCGACTCGCCCTGATTCGCGAGTACGAGGCGATTGCCGCGCCGACGGTGCACGAATTGATCGCCGAGCTCAGCGGCTGCGACTGGGTGCTGGTGGAGGGCTTCAAGCGCGCCGATCTGCAAAAGATCGAGGTGTGGCGGGCGGCGACCGGCAAGCCGGTGCAGTATCCGCAAGACCCGTTCATCGTTGCGGTGTGCACCGACAGCGCCCCGCTGCCGGTGCCGACCGATCTGCCCGTGCTCGACCTCAACGATGTGGGTGCGGTGGCAAACTTCCTGTTGTCCGATTCGGCTCGCTATGAGTACCAACCACCCCACCTCGACTCCCCCGATCGCTGACCCGCCTGCTCCGGCAGTGCGTGCTCCGTTGCTGAGCCTCGACGAGGCGCTGGACCGGTTGACGCAGGCGGTGCAGCCTTTCGGCGCTGCGCAGGCGCAGCGGGTTTCGACCTTCGATGCGCTCGGACGCGTGCTTGCGGAGGACGTGCGGTCGGCGGTTGACGTGCCTCCGGCCGACAACACCTCGATGGACGGCTACGCGATGCGATGCACCGATGTGCCTGCGATCGGCGCCACTTTGCCGGTCAGCCAGCGCATCCCGGCCGGCGTGGCCGGTGCGCCTCTCGTGCCCGGAACGGCCGCGCGCATCTTCACGGGAGCCCAGGTTCCGGCCGGCGCCGACGCAGTCGTGATGCAGGAGCAGTGCGCAGCGGTGAGCGACGCCACCGCCAGCGGCTCGGTTCGCATCGACGCCGTGCCCCAGCCCGGCCAATGGATACGCCGTCGCGGCGAAGACGTGCGCGCCGGATCGGTCGTGCTTTCGACCGGCACGCGCCTGACGCCGCAGGCGCTGGGGCTGGCTGCTTCCGTCGGCGCCGCAACGCTTTCGGTGTCGCGTCGGCCTCGGGTCGCGCTGTTCTCGACCGGCGACGAGCTGGTGATGCCGGGCGAGCCGCTGAAACCCGGCGCGATCTACAACTCCAACCGGTTCACGCTGCGCGCGCTGGTGCAGGCGCTGGGCTGCGAATGCACCGATTTCGGCATCGTTCCTGACCGGCTCGACGCCACGCGTGATGCGCTGCGTCGCGCTGCGCTGGATCACGATCTGATCGTCACCAGCGGCGGCGTGTCGGTCGGCGAGGAAGACCACATCAAGCCCGCCGTCGAAGCCGAAGGCCACGTCGACCTGTGGCAGATGGCGATCAAGCCGGGCAAGCCGCTGGCATTTGGCCAGGTGCGGCGTGACGGCCCGTCAACGCCGGGCCATGCCTACTTCCTCGGACTGCCGGGCAACCCGGTGTCTAGCTTCATCACCTTCCTGCTGGTCGTGCGCCCGGTGCTGCTGCATCTGCAGGGCGTGGTGGATTGGCAGCCACGCAGCCTGCCGCTGCGCGCCGATTTCGACTGGCCGAAGCCCGACAAGCGCCGCGAGTTTCTGCGCGTGCGCCGCAACGCGGCGGGCGGACTCGACCTGTTCGCCAACCAGAGTTCGGGCGTGCTGACCTCGGCCGTCTGGGGTGACGGTGTGATCGACAACCCGCCCGGCCAGGCCATCCGCGTCGGAGACACGGTCAGCTACCTGGCGTTCTCGGAGTTGCTGTCATGAAGATTCAGGTGCGTTATTTCGCATCGATCCGCGAGGTGCTGGGCGCCGGCGAGTCGATCGAGGTGGCGGCGGAAACGACGGTCGGCGAGGTCCGCGACCGTTTGATCGCCTCCAGCGCTGCCCACGCGACGGCCCTGGCGCGTGGCCGGGCGCTGCGCAGTGCGTTGAACCAGGCGCTGTGCGATGAGTCGACCGTGGTCACGGGCGACGCCGAAGTCGCGTTCTTCCCGCCGGTGACGGGTGGCTGAACGGCAGAACGAGGGCAACGACATGACCGTCAGCATCCAGACCGCCGACTTCGACCTCAGCGCCGAGGTGGCTGCCTTGCGCGCGGCCGATCCCGGTGTCGGTGCGGTCGCAACCTTCGTTGGCTGTGTGCGCGATCGCAACGACGGCTCCGGGGTCAGCGCGATGGAGCTCGAGCACTACCCCGGCATGACCGAAACGTCGATCGAATCGATGATCGAGGCTGCCCGCGCGCGGTTCGACATCCGCGGCGTGCGGGTGATCCACCGTGTCGGCCTGCTGCATCCGAAGGACCAGATCGTGCTAGTTGCCGTGACGTCGTCGCACCGTGGCACCGCGTTCCAGGCCTGCGAATTCCTGATGGACTACCTGAAGACGCAGGCGCCGTTCTGGAAGAAGGAGACCACGCCCGAAGGCGCCCGCTGGGTCGATGCCCGGGTCAGCGACGACGAGGCGATGGCGCGCTGGCAGCAGGCGGCACCCGACCAGACCGCAGGCGCGCACCGATGAACCAGGGCATGCCTTGGGCACAGATGCTTGCCGTCGCGCTCGGATCGGCGCTTGGCGGCGTGTTGCGCTGGGCCGTGCAGCTCTGGCTGAATGCACGCTGGGCCGGTTTTCCTCTCGGCACGTTGATGGTCAACTGCGTCGGTGGTCTGCTGATCGGCATCGCGCTGGCGTGGTTTGCGCGCACGCCGAACGAGTTGATGCGCCTCTTGCTCGTGACCGGTTTCCTCGGGGGACTGACGACGTTCTCTGCGTTCACTGGCGAATCGCTGACGCTGCTGCAACGAGGTGATGTCGGCTGGGCGATGGTGCACACACTGGCGCACCTGCTGGGGGCGCTGGCGTTCTGCGCGATCGGATTTCGCCTCGCGAAGACGCTGCTGGCCTGAGCGATCCGTGTCCTACTGCGCCGGTTGGAAGCACAAGGGATCGATCTACCTGCTGGCCGACACGGTGGCGGCTGTGTCGATCCCGCCGAACCGGCGGCAGCTGAGCCTGGGTGAACTTCTCACCGCGTATCGCGAGGAGCCGGTCGAAGAGGTGTCACTGAAATTGCACTGTATTGCGCCCGGCACGGTGGTCGCCTGCACCGGCGACAGCGAACAGGCGATGAAGGTCATCGAGTTTCTGCGAGGTGAACAGGGTGGTTCGGCCAGCAATGCCGAACTGCTTGCCAGGCTGGAAAGCCGCATCGTTCCCTTCAGTGCCGACAGTGCCGACAGTGCCGACAGTGCCGTCGCGTTGCTGGTCGTGTCGTCTGGCAGCGACGGGCACGCCGAGTTGCTGCGCTGGACTGCGGCGGAAGGTCTCGACCAGAGCGGATCGGACTTCTTCGAGATCGGCAGCAAGACGCCGTATCACGAGGCACTTTCTCCCGAACTGCGGGCCATCCTGGCATCAGGCGATCTGACATCCGATCGTGTGCTCCCCGTCCTCACCGCGATCGTGCAGTCGCGGGGGGCGCGCGACTGCACGATCGACATGAATGTCGAGGGGCTGATCTTCGGCTTGCGTACGGAAGGCGGAACGGTCACCTGGCAGGAAGACACGTTGGTGGTTCTGTACGACCAGGCTTTCGCATCCAGCACCCACGTCTGTGCGTTGGCGCGCGACGACGAACTCGTCGTGCATTCCTCTGACAACGACTTGACCCGCGTGTTTGCGTCACCGGCATCGATGTTGCGCTGCCGTTCCAGGGACGCCGCCTGGCTCCGCCGGATCAAGGCCGAACTGGCATCGGACCGGTTCAGGTACCGCGTGTTCATCAGCACCTCCGAGAAGGTGATCACCGTGATCGTTCGCAACGATTTCGAGCGGGAAAGCCGCTACCTGCGGCTGCAAGCCCAGAGCAACGGTCAGTTCGACCTGGCGCTCAGCCCCGAACTGACATCGTTGCTGCTGCGCCCGTTGCTCGATCGCAGCCAGGGCGCCATACCGTTTCAGCTGAGCGTCCGGGAGGACTGAATTCGCGCGGGCCCGCCAGCCGCATGCGTTTCCCGGCCTGGGATCACGCGGAGCGAAACAAGGTGATGACGGCGGTGGTCGCAGCCGCAGCCAGGAGCCAGACGACGATCCGCTTCAGAAGCGCTGTGTCTATCGCCCGGGATCCGGCCATCTGGCCTTGCTTGAAGCCGACGACGAAGGCGTGGGCAGGCAAGGCGATCAGTACGAGCGTGCCGACCACCAGCCAAACACTGTTCGACGTGCTCGTATCGGAAAACAGTGGCCACAGCAGTGGCCAGGTACCGGCGGAAAAGGCACCGGCCAGTGCGGCGGTCAGAGGAGTCGCAGTCAATTTCATGTTCATGGGCAGAGTCTCTCCCGATTTGCCGGGAATGAATCGTCAAGTGTCAGCAAACCGAAGATGGTCGGTGGCTTGATCTCGATCAAGCGACAGCCGCAGGTATGCCTTGAAATGCGCCTGTACCCCCTCAGATTGCAGGGAATAGGAGGACATTTCCATGCGTCTCGACAAACTCACGACCACTTTCCAGGAAGCCTTGGCCGATGCCCAGAGCATCGCCAACGGCCGCGACAACCCGTACATGGAGCCGGTGCACGTGCTGTCGGCCATGTTGGCGCAGGCCGACGGGCCGAAGGCCTTGCTGGCCCGTGCCGGCGTCAACACCGCCAAGCTGCAATCCGCACTTGACGTCGAACTGAACAAGCTGCCGCAGGTGCAGGGCGGCGAGCAGGTGCAGCCCAGCCGCGACCTCGGCGCCTTGCTGCAGGCCGCCGAGAAGGAATCCACCAAGCGTGGCGACCAGTTCATTGCGAGTGAGATGTTCCTGCTGGCTGTTGCCGACAGCAAGTCGGCCATCGGTCCGCTGGTCAAGGAACATGGCCTGAATCGAAAGTCCCTCGAATCCGCGATCGACGCGGTGCGCGGCGGACAGAAGATGGACAGCGCCGAGGGTGAGGGCCAGCGCGAGGCGCTGAAAAAATACACCATCGACCTGACCGAGCGTGCCCGCAACGGCAAGCTCGACCCGGTGATCGGCCGCGACGACGAGATCCGCCGCGCGATCCAGGTGCTGCAACGCCGCACCAAGAACAACCCGGTGCTGATCGGCGAACCCGGTGTCGGCAAGACCGCCATCGTCGAGGGGCTGGCCCAGCGCATCGTCGCGGGCGAGGTGCCCGATTCGCTGAAGAACAAGCGCGTGCTGGTGCTTGACATGGCCTTGCTGCTGGCCGGTGCCAAGTTTCGCGGCGAGTTCGAGGAACGTCTCAAGAGCGTGCTGAAGGAAGTCGCGCAGGACGAGGGCCAGACCATCGTCTTCATCGACGAGATCCACACGATGGTGGGCGCCGGCAAGGCCGAGGGCGCGATCGACGCCGGCAACATGCTGAAACCCGCACTGGCGCGCGGCGAACTGCACTGCATCGGCGCGACCACGCTGAACGAATACCGAAAGTACGTCGAGAAGGACGCTGCGCTCGAGCGACGCTTTCAGAAGATCCTGGTCGGCGAGCCGACGGTCGAGGCGACCATCGCCATCCTGCGCGGGCTGCAGGAAAAGTACGAGGTCCACCATGGTGTCGAGATCACCGACCCGGCGATCGTTGCCGCGGCCGAGTTGAGCCACCGCTACATCACGGATCGCTTCCTGCCCGACAAGGCGATCGACCTGATCGACGAGGCAGCGGCCAAGGTCAAGATCGAGATCGACTCGAAGCCCGAGGTGATGGACAAGCTCGACCGTCGACTGATCCAGTTGCAGTTCGAGCGCGAGGCGGTGCGCCGCGAGAAGGACGAAGCCTCGCAGAAGCGCTTCGGCCTGATCGAGGAAGAGATCGTCAAGCTGCAGCGTGAGGCCGCCGACCTCGAGGAGATCTGGAAGTCGGAGAAGGCCGCTGCGCAAGGTTCGGCGCACGTCAAGGAAGAGATCGATCGCATCCGGTTCCAGATCGAGGACTGGAAGCGCAAGGGTGACTTCAACAAGGTGGCCGAGCTGCAATACGGCCGACTGCCCGAGCTGGAGAAGAAGCTCGCCGAGGCGCAGTCCAAGGAGCAGGGCAAGGCCAAGGCCGGCAAGGCCGGCGGCCGGCCGCAACTGCTGCGCACGCTGGTCGGTGCCGAGGAAATCGCCGAAGTGGTCGCGCGCGCCACCGGCATTCCGGTGTCGAAGCTGATGCAGGGCGAGCGCGAAAAACTGCTGCAGATGGAAGACCGCCTGCACGAGCGCGTGATCGGTCAGGACGAGGCGATCACCGCGGTGGCGAACGCGATCCGCCGTTCACGCTCGGGTTTGAGCGATCCGAACCGGCCGACCGGCTCGTTCCTGTTCCTGGGCCCGACCGGTGTCGGCAAGACCGAGCTGTGCAAGGCGCTCGCCGGCTTCCTGTTCGACAGCGAGGAGCACCTGATTCGCATCGACATGAGCGAGTACATGGAGAAGCACTCGGTCAGCCGCTTGATCGGTGCACCGCCGGGCTATGTGGGCTATGACGAAGGCGGCTACCTGACCGAAGCCGTGCGTCGCAAGCCTTACAGCGTCCTGCTGCTCGACGAGGTCGAGAAGGCGCACCCCGATGTGTTCAATGTGCTGTTGCAGGTGCTCGACGATGGCCGCTTGACCGACGGGCAGGGCCGCACGGTCGACTTCAAGAACTGCGTGATCGTGATGACCAGCAACCTCGGTTCGCACCAGATCATGCAGATGGCTGGGCAGGACAGCGAGCTGATCCGCGAGGCGGTGTGGGTCGAGGTGAAGCAGCATTTCCGGCCCGAGTTCCTGAATCGCATCGACGAGGTCGTGGTGTTCCACGCGCTCGACCACGGCAACATCGCGGCCATCGCGAAGATTCAGCTCAAGGCGCTCGAATCACGGCTCGAGAAGATGGACATGAAGCTCGAAGTGTCGGAGCAGGCACTGGCCGAGCTGGCCAAGGCCGGCTTCGATCCGGTGTTCGGCGCACGGCCGTTGAAGCGCGCGATCCAGCAGCGCATCGAGAACCCGGTCGCGAAGCTGATCCTCGAGGGCAAGTTCGGCCCGAAGGACGTGATTCCGGTGGGGGTCGAAGACGGGGAGTTCGTCTTCGACCGCGTCGTGCACTGAAGAACCGGAGCGGCTCAGCGGTCCAGCAACGGATCGAGCCGCTCGATCTGCAACCGGGCGAGCGTCAGGTTGGCGTTCGTCCGGTCCAGCACGGTCAGCAATGCCATCCCGCTGTGCTTGGCGACCGAGCGCAGCAGCAGGTGATGCGAGCCCAGCGTGATGGCGGCATCGGGCATCGTGTGGCCGAGGCCGAGCGAGCGGCTGGCGGTGCCCATCGCCGACAACAAGGCGCGGCCGTGGCGTGCCAGCTCCTCGGGAGGCGCGCCTGCACCACCGTGAGCCACGGGCAGGCCCGAACCGATGTCGAACACGCAGCAGCCGACCACGCCGTTGAGCTCGCAGACTTGATGCACGTAGACCTCGAGCACTTCGTCCTGCATCGGCACCGGCCGCGTCATCACGTCGGGCATCGGGCGCAGCGGAAGCATGTTGGTGGGCGCGAAACCGGACGGATCGACTGGGGTCGCTGGCGGCCGGTACCCTGCATCGATCTGTGCACCGACCCGCGCCGCTGCGTGGTTCGGAGTCGACGCTGAATTGGTGCCGGCGGTTGGTGCCTGGCTTCTGGCCGGGGCCGAAGGGGCGGCCATCGGGGCGACGGAACCGCGCAGGCGGCTCCAGGTGCCGTTGATGAAGTTCCAGGCATCGGCCGGACGCGTGACCACCGGCGTGGTGCGCAGCGTGATCGAGGTGCCGCGCACCATGTTCTGGCCGTTCGTCATCAGCGTCGTGCTGTTGGTCAGCGGCAGCAGCAGCAGGTTGCGGTTCAGCCACGGGCTGCGGATGACTTCCTCGTGCCAGGGCCTCAGCGTGGCGTGGATGTTCTCGGCGGGCACCGAGCCCACCATCATCACGCCGAGCTGGCTGTAAGCCATCAAGGTGCGCGCGACCGCGTGGCGCGCGACCGCGTCGGTGGTGTCATCGATGTCGGTCGAATAGATCCGCAGCACCTCCTGCGGACTCACCGGTACCTCGATGAATTCGATCGTGGCGACTGGAGCCCCGCCCCCCTGGCGGCGGAGCACCAGCTTCTGGACCGCACGATTGCTGGCCGCCGCGATACCACGCAACAGCTGGCGCGACGAACGTGTCGCCAGGTCGTGCACGGCGATGAACTCAGGATGCAGGTGCTCGAACTGTTGCTGCAGCGCCTCGCCGGGCGCGCACGCCACGAACAGCTCTCGCACGCCGTTGCCGACCGGGCGGCCGATTTCCTGCCGATGTGCGGTGCGCTCTTCTCCTTCGCGATCCATGATTTGGGTCGCCAGCGCAGTCAGGGCGCGCGTCGATTCCCACCCGTCGTTCTCGATCGGTGGCGGCGCAGGACGTTCCAGATAGGGACTGCCGGTGCGGCTGGTGTAGTTGCTCATGGGGCCCTCGTCGCGATTTCTTGTGGTTGGCGGCGTTGCCGTAGGCGATGCGTCGAGCCTCGACGCATGGAAGCTCCATGCTGGCACAGTCGATCGCACTGCACCATCCCTACGACAGCGACCCGGCGCGCGGCGTGAAGCGCCCGGCCCGTCGGACTTCCGCTGCGGAGCGCGTCGATAGAATCGATCGATGACTGAAGCCTCTTGCTCCGTGCCTCGACGCCATGCCGCAGATTGATCCGGTGCGCGGGCAACTTCCGGTCGTGATCATCGGGGCCGGGCTGGCTGGCCTGACGGTGGCGCTGCATCTGGCGGCGGAACATCCCGTGATCGTTCTGGCCAAGCGCGGTCTCGACGAAGCCGCGACCGCGTGGGCCCAAGGCGGCATCGTCGGTGTGCTGGGCGACGACGACAGCATCGACTCGCATGTGCGCGACACGCAGGATGCCGGCGCCGGGCTGGTCGACGAGCACACCGCGCGTTTCATTGCGCAGCACAGCGCCGAGGCGATCAGCTGGCTGGTGGCCCGAGGCGTGCCGTTTTCGGCGGACCCCGAAGGTCCGCTGGGCCTGCACCTGACGAAAGAGGGTGGCCATGCGGTGCGCCGCATCGCGCATGCGGCCGACGCGACCGGGAAGGCGATCCACAACGTGCTGCTCGATGAAGTCAAGCGCCACCCCAACATCGAGATGCGCGAGCGCTGGATGGCGGTCGACGTGATCACCTCGCGACATCTCAAGCGCGACGAACAGTCCCGCTGCTACGGTGTCTATGCGCTCGACATCGATCACCAGCGCGTCGAGACGCTGCCGGCTCGCGCGGTGGTGCTGGCGACGGGCGGTGTCGGCAAGGTCTACCGCTACACCAGCAACCCCGACACCGCCACCGGCGACGGCATCGCGATGGCGTGGCGCGCCGGCTGCCGCATCGGCAACATGGAATTCATCCAGTTCCACCCGACCTGCCTGTACCACCCGCAGGAACGCAGCTTCCTGATCACCGAGGCGCTGCGCGGTGAGGGCGGATACCTCAAGCTGCCGGACGGTACGCGCTTCATGGCCGCGCACGATGAGCGCATGGAGCTGGCGCCGCGCGACATCGTTGCCCGCGCGATCGATTTCGAGATGAAGAAGCACGGCATCGATCACGTCTGGCTGGATGCCGCTCACCTGGGCGAGGCGTTCCTGAAGGAACATTTCCCAACGATCCATGCGCGCTGTCTGGCGCTCGGAATCGACATCGCCAGGCAGCCGATCCCGGTGGTACCGGCTGCGCACTACACCTGCGGTGGCGTCGTCACCGACCTGCACGGCCGCACCGACCTGCCGGGGCTGTACGCGGTCGGCGAGACCACCTACACCGGCCTGCACGGCGCCAACCGTCTGGCCAGCAACTCGCTGCTCGAATGCGTGGTGCTCGGTCGCACCTGCGCGCTGGACATCCACGAACTGGGCGCCCGTGTGGACCCGGCTCTGCCTGCCTGGGACGAAAGCCAGGTCGAGAATGCCGACGAACAGGTCGTCATCGCGCACAACTGGGACGAACTTCGCCTGCTGATGTGGAACTACGTCGGCATCGTGCGCACGACCAAGCGGCTCGAACGGGCGCTGCATCGCATCAAGCTGCTGCGCAGCGAGATCGATGACTACTACGGCAGCTTCCGCGTCAACCGCGACCTGCTGGAGCTGCGCAACCTGGTCGATTGCGCCGAACTGATCGTGAGATCTGCTTTGATGCGGCACGAGAGCCGGGGTCTGCACTACAGCCGCGACTACCCGCAGTCGCTGCCCGTCAGCTTCCCGACGGTGCTGATGCGATGCACACGCGCTGGCAAGAAGCCCAAGACGCACCGACTGAGCGTCTGAGGCCGGCACGGTTCAACGCCTCGCGCGCATGGCCACCTTGGCCTGCACGAACTGGAAGGAATATTCGACCGCTTCGGTGATGGCCTGTTCGTTCTCGGCTCGCTCGCGCTCGGTCAGGTAGAACGAAAAATCGACATCGTGGCGGATGTAGCGCGGCGGCAGCCGGTTCAGCGCCACGCAGGCCACATCGGCCAGGATGTGCGGGTCGCTGAGGTGGCTGAAGCGCGTTGAAGCGGTGAGCACGGCGTCGAACACCGAACGCTCGTGGTGGTTGTGGATCGTATCGAACACGGTGCTCATGGCAGTCTCCGCTCCCCTGTGGAGCTCTGAACCTGCAGTTTCCGGCCGCTGGCGTCGAGGTGAGGCCCGGAATAGAACCCGAACTGCGGTCCAGATGCTCAGCCCACCTCGGAACGGTGGCTGGTCACAGGGTCGACAGCACCCGCATCGAATAGTCGGTCGCCCGGACATCCTTGGTCAGTCGGCCGATCGAGATGCGATCGACGCCGGTGGCGGCGATCTCGCGCACCTGGTCGAGTCGCACCCCGCCCGATACTTCGAGCAGCGCGCGTCCGGCGTTCAGCGCGACCGCCGCGCGCATGCCGTCCAGGTCGAAGTTGTCGAGCAGCACGCTGACGGCCCCTGCTGCCAGCGCTTCGCTCAGCTGCGCCAGCGTCTCGACCTCGATCTGGATGTCGACGCCCGCATTCAACGCTGATGCGTTGCGCAGCACGGCGGAGATGCCGCCGGCTGCTGCGATGTGGTTTTCTTTGATCAGGATGCCATGCCACAGCGCCAGCCGCTGGTTGCGTCCGCCACCGATTCGCACCGCATATTTCTGCGCTTGGCGCAGACCGGGCAGCGTCTTGCGGGTGTCGAGGATCACGCAGCCGCGCGGGTTCGGCGAGGCCCCGGCGATGGCATCGACGTGGCGGCGGGTCAAGGTCGCGGTGGCCGACAGCAGTTGCAGGAAATTGAGGGCAGGGCGCTCGGCCGACAGCAGCGCGCGGGCGTTGGATTCAATGTGGCAGACGAGCGTGTCGGGGACCATCAGCGCGCCTTCGGCGACATGCCAGTCGACGCGGGCGTCGGGGTCGAGCGTGGCGATGCAGGCATCGAACCAGTCGCGACCGCACAGCACGGCCTCCTCGCGCACCAGCACCCGCGCCGCGACCCGCTGGCCGGCCGGCACCAGCTCGGAGGTCCAGTCGCGCTGGCCGATGTCTTCCATCAGCGCATCGCGCACGTTGCGCGCGCGGGCCGCTTCCAGGCCTTCGTTGGTGTCGAACATGAATGAGCTCAGGCGGCGCCGATATGCGGCACCAAGCCGGGCTTCTGCGTCGTGGCCGGATTCGCCTTGACGAAATCGAGCATCCGGTCGATGCAACCGAGCGCCTGACTGCGAATCGGCTCGGCAACGTGAATCTCGCCACGGCCGGTTTCCAGGCAATCGACCACGCCCTGCAGCGCGTTCATCGCCATCCACGGGCAGTGCGCGCAGCTCTTGCAGGTGGCGCTGTCGCCGGCGGTGGGTGCTTCGAGCAGCGTCTTGGTCGGCGCCAGCTGACGCATGCGGTGCATCAGACCGTTGTCGGTGGCGACGATGAAGGTCTGTGCGTCGAGTGTGGTTACCGCATTCAACAGCTGCGTGGTCGATCCGACCACATCGGCGAGCTTCACCACCGCCTCGGGCGACTCGGGGTGCACCAGCACCTTCGCGTCGGGGTACTGCGCCTTCAGCAGGGCCAGTTCCACGCCCTTGAACTCGTCGTGCACGATGCACTCGCCGTTCCACATCAGCATGTCGGCGCCAGTCTGCTGCTGGATGTAGCGGCCGAGGTGGCGGTCGGGCGCCCACAGCACCTTTTTCCCCTGGTCTTTCAGGTGCTGGACGATCGCCAGCGCGCACGAGCTGGTCACCATCCAGTCGGCGCGGGCCTTCACCGCGGCGCTGGTGTTCGCGTAGACGACCACGGTGCGGTCGGGATGCGCGTCGCAGAACTGCGCGAACGCGTCCGGCGGGCAGCCGAGGTCGAGCGAGCAGGTGGCTTCCAGATCGGGCATCAGCACCCGCTTGTCCGGGCTCAGGATCTTGGCGCTTTCGCCCATGAAGCGCACGCCGGCGACCACCAGCGTGCGGCTCGAATGGTCGCGGCCGAAGCGCGCCATCTCCAGCGAATCGGCGACGCAGCCACCGGTCTCGAGCGCCAGATCCTGCAGATCGCCGTCGACGTAGTAGTGCGCGACCAGCACCGCGTTGTGCTGCTTCAGCAGCGCAGCAGCCCGGGTCTTCAACGCGGCGCGTTCGGGCGGCGTCAGCGTCGGCGGCACCTGGGCCCAGGCCTGCGCGGTGCAGCTTGCGCCGCGTGCGTCCTGGCGCGTGTAGTCGAACAAGACCTGGGTCATGGGCACTTCGTTGTGGACGTGGAGTCAGTCGGTGCGGCGGACCGTCAGACTTTTTTCTTGACCGCCGGACCGGCGAGCGAGCGCTCAAGGGTCTCGGGATCGCGTTCGTCCACCTGAACCGCCTTGTACTCATCCCGACCGATTTTTTCCGAGCGCAGGTAGCCGATCTTGGTGATCACCGGCTCCTTCGGCCACTCGCCGGACAGCGCCGCGAACTCGAGGAAATGCAGGTGGCCGCTGACGACGTACAGGATCGTCGAGACCTCGGCCGACACGCCTTCGACCTGGACGTCGAGGTCGCCGAAGACCATCTCGGTCGGGCTGACCCGGGGGACCGACTGCGGCATCGAGAAATCGATGTACGAGCCGACACCGGTGTGCGTGCGAGCGGACACCTTGGCGTGGGCAATCTGCGAACGCAGGGCAGCCAATACGGGCTGCGGGCCCTGCAGGGCGGCTTCGAGCACCTGCTGCTCGAATGGGGTGAGGGGTTGCATGGGATTCCTTGCTGAATTGGGAGTGGCGGAGCGCGCCGCGGGCGACATTATGGTTCGGGGTCAGAAAAGCAGTCCGGTGCTTCGTGGTGATCAGCCCAGGAACCGACTCGGCGGCATGCCGACCGAGCGCCGGACCATCGCGCTGAAGGCGCTGGCGCTGGCGTAGCCCAGTTCGGCCGCGATCGTGCCCATGGGCAGCTTGCGGGCGGCCATCGACAGGGCCCGGGCCAGCAGAACCTGCTGGCGCCACTGGACAAAGGTCGTGTCCAGTTCGGATCGGAACAGGCGCGCGACGGTGCGCGCGCTGGCGCCGGCGTGGCGCGCAGCTTCGTCCAGCGTGGCCCAGCGGGCCGGATCTTCCAGCACGGTTTCACACAGAGCGCGCAGTCGCTTGTCCTGCGGCAGGTCGACGCCCAGACGCACCGGGCGAGCCTGCGCCAGCTCGTCCAGCACCAGCTGGCCGATGCAGCGCTCGCGCTCGGTCGGCGGGTCGCTGCCGGGTTCGAGCGGCAGGTGCTGCACCAGCTCGCGCAGCAGGCTGGATACCTCGAGCACCTGGCACTGATGCCAGGCGCCGCTCGCATCGTGGTTGCGCAGCGGACCGGTCTGCTCATCGTCCTGATGGATGTACAGCGTGTGCAGGTCGGCATCCTCGACGACCGTGACCACGTGCTCGACGCCGGGCGGAATCCACAGCGCACGCTGCGGCGGCACGAGGTAGGTGCTGTTTCCGGCGGTCATGCGGATCACGCCCTTGCTCGACATGGCGACCTGCGCCCACGGGTGGTGGTGCGGGTCCACGCGCGTGTCGGCTGCCAGATGACGCAGCTTGGCGCGCAACGGACGCAGCGCCGTCGGTGCGTAGATCTGCGGGTCGATTGGCGGCACGCTGGTGCGATGCCGCCGATCGGGGTCGGCGCGATGCAGGGCAGGGTGGCTCTTCACGATCGGAACCTTTCTGAACCGCCGGGCGGTGTTGTCTGTTTCGCGACAGTCATTGTCCGACTATCGTCACTGCGACGCAGCGGACGCCACTACATTGGCCCGTCTCGTCCGCACCCAGCAGCTGAATCGGAACCTGTCGATGAACTCGTCCACTGCGGCCGCCACCGCCGAAACCGGTGCCCCTGTGCTCATGCGCCAAGACGCCCGGACGATCGCGGTGGTCGGCCTGGCGCACGGCACATCGCACTTCTTTCACCTGCTGTTGCCGCCACTGTTTCCACTGTTCATCCGCGACTTCGGGTCCAGCTATGCCGAACTGGGGCTGCTGCTGACGCTCTTTTTCGCGATTTCGGGCATCGGTCAGGCGCTGGCGGGCTTCGTCGTTGACCGCATCGGCGCGCGGCCGGTGCTGTTCGCTGCGCTGGGTTGCTTTGCACTGGCCGGCGTCACGGTCTCGCTGTCCACAGGGTACGGTGGATTGATGCTCGGGGCCGCGCTTGCCGGGCTCGGAAATTGTCCGTTCCATCCTGCCGACTTCACGATCCTGAACCGGCGGGTCTCCGGGCCCCGACTCGGGCATGCGTTCAGCGTCCACGGCCTCGCGGGCAACCTGGGCTGGGCTGCTGCCCCGCTGTTTCTGACCGGACTGACGGCTGTGTTCGGATCTTGGCGGCTGGCCAGCGCCTGTGCTTCGCTGTGGGCGGTGGTGGTGATGGTTGTCCTGTGGATCAACCGTGATGCCATCGACGATCGGCAAGGCGATGCCGTGTCGTCGCAGAGTTCGGGCAGGTTCGCGCGTGCCGGTGCCGGCACCACAGCCGAGCACCCGATGAACTTCATGCGTTCACCCTCGGTTTGGTTGTGCTTCTCGTTCTTTTTCTGGTCGACTTCGGCGCTGAGCGCGATCCAGAGCTTCTCCAGCCCGGCATTGCAGCAGTTGGTCGGTTTGCCGTTGTCGGTGACCTCGCTGGTGGTCACCGGCTACATGCTGTTCGGCGCAGTCGGCATCGTGATCGGCGGTTTTCTCGTGGCGCAGAGTGAGCGGCTCGAAAAGATCATTGCAAGCTGCCTCTTGCTGTCGGCCGCGATGTTGGTGCTGGTCGGTACCGGCTGGGTGCCCGGCGTTGCTGCTGCAGTTCTGACGGCGGTGTCCGGCTTCGGAACGGGTTTGGCCGGCCCGTCGCGCGACATGCTGATCAAGCAAGCCGCGCCGCCCGGAGCCACCGGTCGTGTCTACGGCATGGTGTATTCCGGGCTGGACCTCGGCTTTGCGTTGGGCGCGCCGGTGTTCGGTGCCATGCTCGACCATGGATGGCCTTCAGGGGTCTTCTATGGATCGGCGCTGACGCTGACGGTGGCCGTGGCATCCGCCGCAGCCGTGGGGCTGGGCATCCAGCGTCAGCGTTCGACGCCTGCGGCCCAAGCGTCGACTCGGGCGACCTGAACGGTTCGGGGCTTCGCCGTACTCCCGCTGCCGTTGCCGACGATCGCATCGGCGTGGCACAGTGTCGGCTTCCTTCAAACGACCGCCCACCATGAGCTCTTCTGCCAGTCCCACTCCATCGAGCACGAGCACCTGCGATCTGTGTGACATGCACAAGAACGACAGCACCGGCTCGTTCCGCGTTCTTCCACCGGTGTTCCAGGACTACGGCAAGCGCATCCGCTTTGCCGGCCCGATCAGCACCGTCAAGTGCTTCGAGGACAACACGGCCGTCAAGGCTGCGCTCGAAGAGCCCGGCCTGGGACGCGTGCTGGTGGTTGACGGCGGAGGCTCGCTGCGGCGCGCGCTGGTGGGGGGCAACATCGCTGCGTCGGCCGCGAAGAACGGCTGGGCCGGCGTCGTCATCGACGGCTGCGTGCGCGACAGCGCCGAGCTGGCCGAATCGGATGTCGGCATCCGTGCCCTCGCGCTGGTTCCGCTGCCCACCGATCGCAAGAACCAGGGCCTGCGCGACGGCGTGCTGCTGATCCAGGGCGTCACCGTGCGCCCCGGTGAATGGCTGGTGGCAGACGAGGACGGCATTGTCGTGCTGCCGAGCCAACCCTGAGCGGACGAGGTCGTTCACCACGAAACCGTGGAATGACCGTCGCAGGTTCAACGTCCAGTGAGATCGTCGTGACCTTCGAAATGCCAACGGCCTGACGAGAACACGCGGTCGTCGGCCCAGGCCGCGACCACCTCGCGTGTCACGGGCGAACCACTTCCAGCAGCCGGTCGAGCCCGCCGGTGTCGATGGCGACCATCGCCTGTTCACGCACCCGCGGCTTGGCGTGATAGGCCACCGACAGGCCGGCCTCGCCCATCATGGGCAGGTCGTTGGCACCATCCCCCATCGCGATGGCCTGTTTCGGGTCGATTCCGAGTTGCGCGCAGGTTTGCAGCAGCATCGTTCGCTTCTCGGCGCCATCGCAGATGTCGCCCCAGGGCTGATCCACCATGCGGCCGGTGAGCTGGCCGCAGTTGGGTCCGGATTCGATTTCCAGCACGTTGGATCGTGCGAACTCGATGCCCAGCAACTCGCAAATGCGGTCGGTGAAAAAGGTGAATCCGCCCGATACCAGCAGCACCCTCATGCCGGCGGCCTGGCACGCGGAAACCAGCCGCTCGGCGCCCGGGTTCAAACGCAAGCGCTCCGTGTAGACCTGCTCCATGTGGGCCACGGTGACGCCGCGCAACAGCGCGACGCGCTGGCGCAGACTTTCCTTGTAGTCGGTGATCTCGCCGCGCATCGCGGCCTCGGTGATCGCCGATACCTCGGCCTTGCGCCCGGCGGCGTCGGCGATCTCGTCGACGCATTCGATATTGATCAGCGTCGAGTCCATGTCGAACGCGATCAACTTGAAATCGCCCAGGCGCAAGGGGGGCAGGAAACCGCGGCAGGCCAGGCCGGGAGCAACAGAGATGTGATTCATGGGATGCAAGGTGACAGTCGCGAGGTGACCGCTGATCGGGTCATCTGGGTATTGTCCAGAACCTGGGGCCGGCGAGAACGACGCGCCGAAAGATGTCAGTTTCGGAGCCGGAGCCGGAGCCGGTTCGCGTCAGGCCAACTGTGGAAGCAGTCGGCGTGTCGGCTCGATGCCGAGATGAAGAAGCTCGGCGATGTCTCGTATGTCGTCATTCAGGGCCGGGTGATCCCAGCCATGGGTCGTGTGACGTGCCAGTCTGACGGCCAGCAACACGCTTTGAACCTGTGCGTTGCTGGACCGCCCGTCGTCCACCAGCTGCACCAGGAGCTCAGGCAGTTTCCATTCCTTCATCAGGGCCAGTCGCAGCTCGCGAAAATCGATGCCGAGCACCTCTTTCTGCGCCTGGATCGTGCGCAGTCCGGGCTGCGCCGCCTGGCGCTGGATGATCTCCAGCGCCAACGCGGGTGCGTGCAGCCAGAACAGCATCTCGACCACGTGATGCAGCAGTGCCACCTCGTGGATGACCGATGCGTCAGGATCGCTCCGGTGCGCCGCGAAGCCCTGAGCGAAGCGCGCGGCTCGATAACCCTGCGCGATCACGTGATTGAGTCCGTCGAGTGCCTCGGGTGAGTCCGACAACCAGTCCTGCACGGTCGGCAAGTGTGCGAACGCACGGAACAGCGGGCACACACCGATCAGCACCAAGGCTTCCAGCACGGTCTCCGGAGCCGACACCTGATGGCCGCGGCGCTGCTTGGACACGTGGCGCAGCAGGCTCAACGTCATCAGCGGATCGTCGTTGATCGTGTCCGCCAGCACGTTGACGTCCGCCGAATCCTCGTCGATCGCCATCTCGTCGATGCACTGGGCTGTAGAGGCCAGCACCGGGATTTCGGCGTTGCAAAAGAAACGCACCCATGCATCCACGTCGCGCAACGGTCGCGTCAGGAATCGTGATTCAGGGTTCATGGGCAGCACGCCTTGAAGGTCGGTAAATGGACCAACCCCAATTGGGGTATCGGCAACTCCATACCAAGGTTGAGTCGCCGTTGCTCACGGGTTTACCCGTGAACGGGGCGGAAACCTTCGGTCCTCAGCGGCTCACGCGTCCGTTGGTGTCGGCTTGCCCAGTGCCCGCAACACCTCGCGGATCAGCTGTGCGCGGTCCTTGGCTTCGGGCGTGGCGCGCTCGATGCGCAGCTTGTCGTTGCCGGCCAGCTTGATGTGGCGGTTCTTTTGCACCAGCTCGATGATCTTGATCGCGTCGATCGGTGGGTTCGGGCGGAAGCTGATCACCATCAGGTTGGGCGCGGCGTCGATCTTGGATACGCCGAACGGCTTGGCCAGCACGCGCAGCCGGTGCACGTCGAACAGCGTCTGGCCCTGCGGCGGCAGCTTGCCGAAGCGGTCGGTTATCTCCTCGAGCATCGCGTCGATCTGCTCGTTCTTGCTGGCCGACGCGAGGCGCTTGTACAGGCTCAGGCGGGTGTGCACGTCGCCGCAGTAGTCGGTGGTCAGCAGCGCTGGGGCGTGCAGGTTGATCTCGGTCGTCACGCTCAGTGGTGACAGCAGATCGGGCTCCTTGCCCGCCTTCAACGACCGCACCGCCTCGGCCAGCATCTCGTTGTAGAGCTGGAAGCCGACCTCCATCATGTTGCCGCTCTGGTTCTCGCCGAGCACCTCGCCAGCGCCGCGGATTTCCAGGTCGTGCATCGCGAGGTAGAAGCCGGAACCGAGCTCCTCCATGTCCTGGATGGCCTGCAATCGCTGCTGCGCCTGCTTGGTCAGTCCTTCGACATCGGGCACCAGCAAATACGCATAGGCCTGGTGGTGCGAGCGCCCGACGCGGCCGCGCAACTGATGCAATTGCGCCAAGCCGAACTTGTCGGCGCGGCTCATCACGATGGTGTTGGCGCTCGGCACGTCGATGCCGGTCTCGATGATGGTCGAGCACAGCAGCACGTTGTGGCGTTGCGCAACGAAATCGCGCATCACCTTTTCCAGCTCTCGCTCGGGCATCTGGCCGTGGGCGATCGCGATGCGCGCTTCGGGGACGAGTTCTTCCAGCTTCTGGCGCCGGTTCTCGATCGTCTCGACCTCGTTGTGCAGGAAGTACACCTGCCCGCCACGCTTCAGCTCGCGCAGCACCGCCTCGCGGATCGTGCCGCTGGACTCGCTGCGCACGAAGGTCTTGATGGCCAGCCGCCGCTGCGGCGCGGTCGCGATGACGCTCAGGTCGCGCAGGCCTTCCAGCGCCATGCCCAGCGTGCGCGGAATCGGCGTCGCGGTGAGCGTCAGCACGTCGACCTCGGCGCGCAGTGCCTTCATCGCCTCCTTGTGGCGCACGCCGAAGCGGTGTTCCTCGTCGATCACCAGCAGGCCGAGGCGCTTGAACTTGGTGTTCTGGCTCAGCAGCTTGTGTGTGCCGACGACGATGTCGATCGTGCCGTCTTCCAGGCCTTCGAGCGCCTGCTTGATCTCCTTGGCCGAGCGGAAGCGCGACATCTCGGCGACCTTGATCGGCCACTTGCCGAAGCGATCGGAGATGTTCTGGAAATGCTGCTCGGCGAGCAGCGTGGTCGGCGCCAGGATCGCGACCTGCTTGCCGCCGGTGACCGCGACGAATGCCGCGCGAAGCGCGACCTCGGTCTTGCCGAACCCGACATCGCCGCAGACCAGCCGATCCATCGGCTTCGGGCTCACCATGTCCTGGATCACCGCGTGGATCGCCGCCTTCTGGTCGGGTGTCTCCTCGAAGCCGAAGCTGGCCGCGAAGGCCTCGTAATCGTGCGCTGAGAAACGGAACGCATAGCCTTCGCGTGCGGCGCGGCGGGCGTACAGGTTCAGCAGCTCGGCGGCGGTGTCGCGCACCTGCTCGGCGGCCTTGCGCTTGGCCTTTTCCCACTGGCCCGAGCCCAGGCGGTGCAGCGGCGCCTCTTCGGCGCTGACGCCGGTGTAGCGGCTGATCAGGTGCAGTTGCGCGACCGGCACGTACAGCGTCGCCTTGTCGGCGTACTCGAGGTGCAGGAACTCGCTGTCGCCCTCTCTTGCGTCATCCCCGAGATCGATGATTCGCAAGCCCACGTAGCGTCCGATGCCGTGGTTGATGTGCACCACCGGGTCGCCGACCTTCAGCTCGGACAGGTCCTTGATCAGCGCGTTGACATCGCTGACCTGTTCCTGCTTGCGGCGCCGACGCGCGGTGGGCGACGTGGCGAACAGTTCGGTTTCGGTGACGAACTCGATCGCGACCTGGTCGTCTGGCTCGGTCCAGAAGAAGCCTTCGGCCAGCGGCGCGACCGCGATCGCGAAACGCTCGTCGCCGGCCTGGAACTCGGCCAGCGACGCTACGCTCGGCGGCTCGATGCGGCTGTCGCGCAGCAGTTCGAGCAGGCTCTCGCGGCGGCCCTGCGTCTCGGCGACGATCAGCACGCGGTGGCTCGTCGTGCCGACGTGGACCTGCAGTTTCTTCAGCGGCTCGGGCGCGCCGCGGTCGACGCCGAGGTCGGGCAGCGGTCGCGCCCACGGCGTGTCGGCTGCGCCTTCGTTGCTGCGGCCGCGCAGGCTCAGCGTCGCATGGCTGCCGGCCAGCGTGAAAAAATCATCCGATTTCAGGAACAGGTCTTCCGGCGGCAGGATCGGCCGCTCGCGGTCGTGCTGCAGGAAGCGGTGGCGCTCGCGGGTGTCGGTCCAGAAGCGTTTCAGCGCTTCGTCGACCTCGCCGTGCAGCACCAGCGCGGCCGCTTGGTCGGTGCCTGACTTCAGGTACTCGAAGATCGTCGATGTCTGGTCGAAGAACAGTGGCAGGTAGTACTCGATGCCGGCGGTCGCGATGCCGGTGGCGATGTCCTTGTACAGACGCACCTTGGTCGGGTCGCCGTCGACGCGTTCGCGCCAGCGGGCGCGGAACGCGGTGCGTGCCTCCTCGTCCATCGGGAACTCGCGGCCCGGCAGCAGCCGCACCTCGGGCACCGGGTACAGGCTGCGCTGGCTGTCGGGGTCGAAGGTGCGGATCGAATCGACCTCGTCGCCGAACAGGTCGACGCGGTACGGCACCAGCGAGCCCATCGGGAACAGGTCGATCAACCCGCCGCGCACCGCGTATTCACCGGGCGACACGACCTGGCTGACATGCTGGTACCCGGCCAGCGTCAACTGCGACTTCAGCGCCGCCTCGTTGAGCTTTTCCTTCTGCTTGAAGTGGAAGGTGTACGCCGCCAGGAAGCTCGGCGGTGCCAGGCGCACCAGCGCGGTCGACGCCGGCATCAGCACCACGTCGAGGTCGCCGTTCTTGTGCGATTGCAGGATGCGCCACAGCGTGGCCAGCCTCTCCGAGATCAGGTCCTGGTGCGGCGAGAAGGTGTCGTACGGCAGCGTTTCCCAGTCCGGGAACACGGCGATGCGCAGCTCGGGCGCGAAGAACGCCAGTTCGCCTTCGAGGCGCTGCGTGTCGGCGGGCTCGGCGGTGACGATGGCGGTCAGGCGCTTCTGCGCGGCTTGCGCCTGTGCATGTCGCGCCAGCAGCAGCGAATCGGCGGACCCGAGAGGGCGGGGCAGGGTGTGGCGTTTGCCGGGTGCGATCGAGGGTGTCTGCATCATGAAAAGCAAAGCGCCCCGGGAGCGGATACCCACGGGGCGATGCAGGCCCGAATTATAGAATTCACGCTGCTTCTCGCCCCCCATGCCTCACGCCGAAACCCCCACCGAACCGCCCCGAACGACGCCTCGTCTGTACGCGCTGGTACCTTGCGCCGGATTCGGCGAGCGGGCCGGCACTGCGGGCCCGAAGCAGTACGAAGCACTGGCAGGCAGCACGGTGGTCGGTCACACGCTGACCGCCTTGATCCAGGTCTCCCGGCTGCATCGCGTGCTGGTGGTGCTCAGCCCGATCGATGCGTTGTTCGAGGATCGCGCCGCCGGATTTTCCGGTTGGGTCGCGCGTTGCGGCGGGGCGACCCGGGCCGACACCGTGGCTACCGGGCTGCAGGAACTGATCGATCGCGGTGCGAGCGCCTCCGACTGGGTTCTGGTGCACGACGCGGCACGCTGCCTGATCCGCCCCGAATGGGTCGATGCGCTGATCGATGACTGCCTTGAAGACGATGTAGGCGGCCTGCTCGCGCTGCCGGTGGCCGATACGCTGAAGCGTGAAGAGGCCGCGCGTGTGAGTGCCACCGTCGACCGCGCCCGGATGTGGCAGGCGCAGACGCCGCAGATGTTCCGCCTCGGCATGTTGCGTGATGCGCTCGCCACAGCGGCAGAGCGCGGCATCTCCGTCACCGACGAGGCCAGCGCGATCGAAGCCACGGGCCGTGCCCCGCGTCTGGTGCGCGGCCATCTCGAGAATTTCAAGGTGACATTCCCCCCCGACTTCGAACTGGCCGAGCGCCTGTTGCGAACCCGCTGACCCGATCTGGAAAGACGAGCGATGGCCAATCCGACTTCATTCCAGAGCCTTCGCATCGGCGAAGGCTGGGACACGCACGCACTGGTGGCAGGCCGGGCCTTGATCCTCGGCGGCGTGCTCATTCCGCACACCCACGGTCTTCTGGGCCACTCGGACGCCGACGCGCTGACGCACGCGATCATCGATGCGCTGTTCGGCGCGATCGGGATGGGCGACATCGGCAAGCACTTTCCCGACACCGACGAGCAGTTCCGCGGCGCCGATTCGGTTGCGCTGCTGGCCGAGGCGGCGCGTCGTGTGCGCGCGGCCGGCTGGAAGATCGGCAACATCGACAGCACGATCGTGGCGCAGGCACCGAAGATGGCGCCGCACATCCTCGGCATGCGGTTGCGACTCGCGCAGGCGCTGGCGCTTGAACTCGATCAGATCAACATCAAGGCCAAGACCGCTGAGGGCATGGGTCCGGTCGGACGCGGTGAATCGATCGAGACTCGGGCGGTCTGCCTGCTGCACCGCTGAGCGTGCCGCACATCAGATCGCCCGCTTCAACCGGATGCGCGCAACCAGGCCACCTTGAGAGGCGTTGGCCAATTCGAGCGTGCCGCCCATGCGCTGCAACGCCTTCTCGACGATGGCCAGTCCCAGACCCGCACCGGTCGCCGCCGTGCGCGCCGCATCGCCGCGAAAGAACGGCGTGGTCAGCTGCGGCAGCTTCTTGATGTCGACTCCCGGTCCGTGGTCGCGGATGCTCAGCGACACCCAGGGACCCTCGCGCGCATAACTGACCTCGACGCACGCGATGCCGGTGTCGGCGCTGCGGCCATAGCGGCGCGCGTTCTCGAACAGGTTTTGCAGCACGCGACCGAGTTCGGTGTCGTCGGCCAGCACCTGGGTGTCGATCGCCACGCGCGAGGTGATCTGGATGCTGCTCGGGTCGCGGAACGATGCGATCTCCCGGTCGACCACGCCGCTCAGGTGCACCGGCAGCAGGCGCACCTCGCCCGGCCGCGAGTAGTCCATGAACTTGTCGATGATCGCGTCGAGCTGGTCGATGTCGAGCGCCATGTTGGCTTTGGCTTCCTCGTCCTGCACGCTCATCTCGGTTTCGAGCCGCAGGCGCGCCAGTGGCGTGCGCAGGTCGTGCGAGATGCCGGCCAGCATCACCGCGCGGTCCTCCTCGAGCTTGGCGAGTTCGCGTGCCATGCGGTTGAAACCCATGTTGACCTGGCGGATCTCGCTGGTCAGCGTGGTCTCGTCGAGCCTTGAATCGAACTCGCCTTCGCGGATCCGGCTGGCGGCAAACGACAGGTCGGCCAGCGGCTTGTTGATGGCGCGCGCGATCACCACCGAACCGAGCACGGTGGCGATGAACGCGATGCCGCCCCAGATCAGCAGCGTGCTGGTGGCCATCGGTCCCAAGCGAGTCGGATCGGCCTGCAACCAGTAGTGATCGTGGTCGATCAGGAAACCGACCCACAGGCCGGGGGCACCGTTGACCTCGCTCGCCACCAATGTGTCTCCGCCCAGCCGAGAGCGCAACTCGGCGCCGATCGCACGCGAAAAGCGATCGACTTCATACGGCTTCCATCGGTCGCCCGGCTCCCGCGGTGCGAGCCTCACCGCGCCGTCGCCGGGCACGCTCTTGATCAGGGTCAGTCGCTGGATGCCGTCGGGACCGCTCAACGCCGCCCGGGCCAGATTCACCAGACTCGCGATCTGCTGCGCTGCCTGCACGGCGCGCGGCTCGAACTCCAGCGCACGAAAGGTCTGTGTCCAGGCGAACACCCCACCGGCAAGCAGCAGCGCCAGCAGCACGAAAGTGCGCCAGAACAGGCTGAGTTCGAGGTGTTTGCGAGACATGGGGAAAGCCGGAAGCGGCGCTCAGGGTCGCATGCGAGCGACGCGCAGAGGGCCGCGCCTGCCAATCCCGGGCAGGCGCGGCTCAACAGAAAGTGGCGTCACGTCGCCTCATCGGGTACGAAGACGTAGCCCACGCCCCACACCGTCTGGATGTAGCGGGGCTGTGCCGGATCCGGTTCGATCATCTTGCGCAGGCGAGAGATCTGCACGTCGAGGCTGCGGTCGAAAGGCTCGAACTCGCGGCCGCGCGCCAGTTGCGCCAGCTTGTCGCGCGACAGCGGCTGACGCGGGTGGCGCACCAGCGCCTTCAGCATCGAGAACTCGCCGGTGGTCAGCGCCATCTGCTCGCCTTCCTTCGACAGGCGGCGCAGCGCCAGGTCGAACTCGAACGGGCCGAAGGTCACGGTCAGCGCTTCCTTGGCCGGTGCGCCGGGCGCTTCGAGTGACGGGCGTCGACGCAGCACGGCATGAATGCGCGCGAGCAGCTCGCGCGGGTTGAACGGCTTGGGCAGGTAGTCGTCGGCGCCGACCTCCAGGCCGACGATGCGGTCGACATCCTCGACCTTGGCGGTCAACATGATGATGGGCGTCAGGTCGTTGGCCGCGCGCAGCCGGCGGCAGATCGACAGGCCGTCTTCGCCGGGCAGCATCAGGTCGAGCACGATCAGATCGATGGTCTCGCGGGTCAGCACCCGGTTCAGCGCCTTGGCGTCTTCGGCCAGCAGGACTTCGAAGCCTTCTTGCGTGAGGTAGCGGCGCAGCAGGTCGCGAATGCGGGCGTCGTCGTCGACGACGACCACGCGGTCGGCACGGGCTGGGGTGGCAGCGTTCATGGCACTCTCCGATTTGTAACAAGCGAGATTCTGCGGGGCTTCGCAGGCCCATTGGGTCGGTTTTGACCGTCTGTTACAAATATCCGTCGGGTGGCAGCGCCGGTCCGCGCGCCCGGTCGTCATCCCTGGGCGGGCGACCCGCGTTAGCCTGCACGGGCGCAGTCCGCGCTGAAATCGAATCGACACCATGAGCCTGACCCGAGTCCGATCGACCCTGTCCCTTCGCCGTCTGGCTTGGCTGCCTGCGTCCGTGGCAGCGCTGTGCGCGACCGCTGCGCTGGCGGCCGAACCAACGATGCCGACCGGCGTGGTCGCGCTGACCGCCACGGCCAGCGTCGAGGTGACGCGCGACCTGATGTCGGTCACGCTGACCGCGACGCGCGAAGGCGCCGATGCCCATGCGGTTCAGGCGGCGCTGAAGCAGGCACTCGATGCGGCGCTGTCCGAATCGAGACCGGTGGTGCGGCCGGGTCAGGTAGATGTGCGCACCGGCAACTTCTCGATGTATCCGCGCTATTCCACCAAGAACACGCTGAATGGGTGGCAAGGCACGGCCGAGCTGGTGATCGAAGGTCGCGATCTGCAGGCCATCAGCCAGCTGGCCGGCCGCATCCAGACGATGACGATCGCCCGGGTGGCGCAGGGCCTGTCGCGTGAGCAGCGCGAGAAGGCCGAAGGCAGTGTGATGGCGCAGGCGATCGGCCGCTATCGCGCGCAGGCGGCGCAGGTGACCCAGCAGTTCGGCTACGCCAGCTACGTGATCCGCGAGGTCAACGTCGGCAACAACGATCAGGGCGGCGGACCGGTGCCGATGCTGGCCAGCGCGAAGGCGATGTCGATGTCTGCCGACGCGCCGCTGCCGGTCGAAGCCGGGCAGACCAGCGTGTCGGTGACCGTCAGCGGGACGGTGCAAATGCTGAAGTGAGAGACCGATGCGGGCGGGCCCGGGGCATTGATACGATGCCCCGATGAACACGCCGCGCCTGCACCACGTTCCCTGCCTCGACACCCAGGGGCTGCACCGAGTCGCCTACTGGGAGTGGGGCGATCCCGCCAACCCGCGCGTGCTGGTGTGTGTGCATGGGCTGACGCGCCAGGGCCGCGACTTCGATGTGCTGGCGGCCGCGATGTGCGACCGCTACCGGGTCGTCTGCCCAGATATCGCAGGCCGCGGCGAATCGGACTGGCTGGCGAATGCGATGGAGTACAGCATTCCGCGTTACGTGGCCGACATGGTCACGGTGCTGGCGCGCGTGAATGCCGAGACGGTGCATTGGGTCGGCACGTCGATGGGCGGCCTGATCGGCATGGGCGTGGCCGCGCTGGCGTCCGGGGCCTCGCCGTCGCCCATCGGCCGACTGGTGTTGAACGACGTGGGGCCGGTGCTCGAACCGAAGGCCATTGCGCGCATCGGCGCCTATCTCGGTTTGCCGATGCGCTGGGACAGCGTCGAGCAGGCGGCGGATTACCTGCTGACGATCTCGAAGGGCTTCGGGCCACACACCCGCGATCAGTGGCTGGCCTTGACCCGGCCGATGCTGCGATCCGTCGAAGGTGGCGGTGTCCATTTGCACTACGACCCCGCGATGGCCGCGCCGTTCAAGGTGGCGACGCCCGAAATGGCCGCCGCAGGCGAGGTCGCGCTGTGGCGTGCCTATGACGCGATCACCTGCCCCACCTTGCTGCTGCGCGGCGCCGACTCCGACCTGCTCACAGCCGATACCGCACAGGCCATGTCCGGCCGCGGTCCGCGTGCACAACTGCATCGGTTCGATGGCGTGGGTCACGCGCCGACGCTGGTGTCGGCCGACCAGGTCCGGGTCGTGAGGGAGTTTCTGCTGGCCGAATGAAGACTGCAGCGCCTTCCTCGCCACCGACTGCGGCTCCGATCGTTCGGCTGGCCGATGCCGGTGTGGCCGACACCCACACGGACGAAGACCTCGAATCGCAGGTCCAGCGCGCCCGCGTGTTTGCCGAACCGCTGCTGGCTGGCCAGCAGCTCGACACCGGCGAAGACGCTCTGAAGCATGCCGACGGCGTCAGCGCGATCCTCGACGGCATCGGTGCGGCGCCGTCGATGCGCGCTGCGGCCTACCTCGTCTACGCCGGCGACTACCTGCAGAAGCCGGAAGAGACGGTGGCGAAGGCGTTCGGTCCGTCGCATGCCAGCCTCGTCATGCACACCCGCAAGCTGGTGCAGATCCAGCGGGCTGCACGCGAAGCGCAGTTCGAAGGCGAGCAGCGGGCGCAGCAGACCGAACGGGTACGCAAGATGCTGCTGGCGTTCTCGCGCGATCTGCGGGTGGTGCTGCTGCGCCTGGCGTCGCGTCTGCAGACGCTGCGTCATTACGCCGCCAGCAAGCAGCCCTGTCCGGAGCCGCTGGCCCGGGAGTCGATGCAGGTGTTCGCTCCGCTCGCCAACCGACTCGGCATCTGGCAGATCAAGTGGGAGATCGAGGACCTCGCGTTCCGCTTCCTCGAACCCGACAAGTACAAGACCGTCGCGCGACTGCTCGACGAGAAGCGCATCGAGCGCGTGCAGCACGTCGAAGCCTTCCGCCAGCGGCTGGCCGAGCAGTTGCGCGAGCACGGCATCGCGGCCGAGGTGCAGGGGCGGCCGAAGCACCTGTACAGCATCTGGAAGAAGATGCAGGGAAAGAGCCTCGACTTCGACCGCGTGCTCGATGTGCGAGCGATGCGCGTCATCGTCGCCAGCGTGCCCGACTGCTACGCCGCGTTGAGCCGCGTGCACGACCTGATGCCGCCGGTGGCCGACGAGTTCGACGACTACATCGCGCGACCCAAGCCCAACGGCTACCAGTCGCTGCACACCGTGGTGCTCGACGAGGCCGACCGTCCGGTCGAGGTGCAGATCCGCACGCAGGCGATGCACGATCACGCGGAGCACGGCGTGGCCGCGCACTGGGCCTACAAGGAGGCCGGGGTCAAGGGCTATGCCGGCGCCGTGGCGGCCGATTCCGATTTCGACGCGCAGCTGGCCGAAGCCCGCAAGGGCGTTTTGCGCCAGCTGCTGGCCTGGGAGCGCGATTTCGTTGGGCAGGAGGAGGCCGCAGGCTCCTCGGTCGATGCCGATGCCGGCGCAACCTTTGACGACCGCATCTACGTCTTCACCCCGCAGGCCGCCGTGGTCGAGCTGACCGCCGGCGCGACGCCGATCGATTTCGCCTACGCAGTGCACACCGATCTCGGGCACCGCTGCCGCGGCGCCAAGGTCGACGGTGCGATGGTTCCGCTGAACACGCCGCTGGCCAACGGTCAGACCGTCGAGGTGACGGCTGCCAAGGAAGGCGGCCCGTCGATGGACTGGCTGAACGCCGAGCTGGGCTATGTGCGGAGCGCTCGGTCCAAGGCCAAGGTGCGCGCCTGGTTCAACGCGAGGGCGCAGGCCGAGACGATCGCGCGCGGACGTGAAGCAGTCGAGAAGCTGCTGCAACGCATCGGCAAGACAGCCGTCAAGCTCGACGATCTGGCGGGTCAGCTCGGCTTCCGCCAGGCTGACGCCTTGTTCGAGGTGGTCGGCAAGGACGAGTTTTCGCTGCGCAATATCGAGACGCTGTTGAAACCCCCGGAGCCGCAGCCGACGGCCGACGATCTGATAGCGCTGCGCAAGGGCCGGCCCGAAGGGGAGTCTCCGAAGGGCGGCGTGCTGGTCGTCGGGGTCGAGTCGCTGCTGACGACGCTGTCGCGTTGCTGCCGGCCGGCGCCGCCCGATGCGATCGGCGGCTATGTGACGCGCGGCAAGGGTGTTGCGATCCACCGCCGCGGTTGCTCCAACTTCAAGCAGATGGCGCTGCGCTTGCCCGAGCGCGTGATCAGCGTGGCGTGGGGCGCACCACGCGGTGGCAAGGAAGCGATGTACCCGGTCGACGTGATCGTCGAGGCGTCCGACCGCCAGGGCCTGCTGCGCGACATCTCCGAAGTGTTCTCCAAGGACCGCATGAACGTCACCAGCGTGAAGACGCAGTCGTTCAAGGACACCGGCGGTGGCACCGCCTGGATGACGTTCACCGTCGAGGTGGCCGATGCGGCTCGGCTGTCCCAGGTGCTCGGTCTCGTCGGGCAGGTCGCAGGGGTGAGGTCGGTCCGGCGCAAGTGATTGGGCGACCCGAACCCGTCTGTTCCCGCGTTCGAACCCGCGCATGCGCCGGGAAAATCGTCGTTACGTATGGAAACGCCGCGCATCGACGAACTGATCGCCCAGGTGGTGGCATGGCACAACCGTCATGGGTTGGCGCGACGCATCACGTCTGCGCACGTGCGCTCGATCGGCGTGGTGGTGCTGCCGTTTGTTTCGCCTGACGCGTCAGATGCCCCAGCCAAAAAACCTGACAAAGGTCTGCTTCCCGCCTTCAGCGAGGATTTCATCCCGCCGCTGACAGCCAAGCAGGTCTCCTCTTTCGCCGTGAAAAACGGCAGCCGCGAACACCCAGGCGCGGCATCGTGGTCTCAAAAGGTGGTGCCCGTCGATGCAGGCCACGAATCGGCCGAACTGGCGTTGATTTACCTGCGCACTGCGAGCATCGAGCTCGGCGACCATCGTTGTCGTGTGTTGATTGGCAACGGGCCGCTCCCGAAAATCATCGGCCCGCGGGCGTGGAGCGTGCCCCGCATTGCCGGTGCGTCCGCTGCGGCGACGGCGGTGGTGGTCGGTGGGGTGATGGCGACGCTGCTGATCGGCACGGCGGAACAGCCGAAGGTCTTGGTTGCGTCTGCGTCTGCGTCTGCCCCTGCGTCTTCAGCGGCCATCGCGGCGCGGCCTGCGGTGGCTTCAGCTTCTGCGCCAGCCCCTGCGTCCGCACCGTTGCCAATGCCTGCGGCGGCCAGCGCGGCGACGACCGAGAAGATCCACCAGGCACCGGTTGCTGCGAGCGCAGCTTCGGCTTCGAAGCCATCACCGGTTGCGCCTGCTTCCGTTCGCGCTGCATCGGCAGCTGTCGCTTCAGCCGCGTCGATGCCCTTGCCTGCATCACCAACCGCGTCAGCGGCGGTGCCGAAGGCTTCCATCGAGCGGAGCGCAGCAGTCGATGTCCCTCGCGAGCGCCCACCGCCCGTGGCCATTCGTCCCCAGCTCAGCAGCGAAGTTCGCGCGGCCGCATTGCTCGAAGGCAAACGCCTGCGAGCCACCACGCCTGCGACCAAGGAAGTGGCTGCTGCTCCAGACACCGGGCGCGTGTATGCCGTGATGACGGTCTCCACGCGCACCCGCGCCATGGCCGAGCGCGGGCATCTGCTGATGGAGTCCAGCGCATCGGTTGGCGAGCTGCCAGGCAAGCCGCGCAGTGAGTTGATGAAGGTCGCTGGGGGATGGCGGGCCGTGTTGTGGCCATTCAGCAATCGTGACGACGCGAAAGTCGCCCAGGCAATGCTTTCAGAACGTGGCGTTCGCACAGAAGTGCTCGAGTTCTGACCGCATCAGGCTCACAAAAATGAGCCCGAGCCTGATATAGTCTTGGGCTGCTTAGGCGCGTAGCTCAGCTGGTTAGAGCACCACCTTGACATGGTGGGGGTCGATGGTTCGAGTCCATTCGCGCCTACCAAATTCGGTAGGAAGATCAAGCACTTAGCCGAAAGGCTAGGTGCTTTTTTCTTGGAGTGGGGCAAAAGTGGGGCAAACAGGGCCCAGCTAGCAACTAGCTACGGCTCAGTCTGGGAGTCCGTGCCGCCGGACAAGCTCGGCGGCTGGCCTTTCGAAGCGACGCCAGCGCGCCTAGCCCGGAGCAGGTGGGTTTGTCTCGCCCAGCCAAGGGTTCGCTGCACCGGGCGGAGCCTGCCCTTGATCAGCCTTGGCAAACGGGCCCATCGATGATGCATCCGCGTCCGGTCACCTGACCGGTCAGCGCGCTCGCACCGACAGATGAACGAAGCCGGAGGTGTCCGTCGTTTCCTTGACCTCCAAAAAGGTCTGTTTGCGCACCAGCTCACTCAGCTTGTTGAAGCCGTAGTTCCGCGGGTCGAACGAGGTGTTGTTCTTGTTGATGAAGGAGCCGACTGAAGACAGCGCAGCCCAGCCACTGTCACGCGAGGTTTCCTTGATTGCGTGGATGACAAGCTCCTTGAGGTCTGGGATACCGTCCACCTGAACTGGCAAAGCAGCTTCTGAGGGCCGCTTCAAGACCTCGAAGAAGATGAACTTGTCGCAGGCGGCAATGAACGGTTCCGGCGTCTTGCGCTCGCCCAGGCCGTAGACCACCTTGCCGGCTTCTCGCATCCGGGTGGCCAGGCGTGTGAAGTCGCTGTCGCTGGACACCAGACAGAAGCCGTCGACGTTGCCGGCATACAGCAGGTCCATCGCATCGATGATGAATGCCGAGTCGGTGGAATTTTTGCCCTTGGTATAGGCGAACTGCTGCATCGGCTGAATGGCGTGGCGGTGCAGGTGCTCCTTCCAGCCCACGAGGTTCTGCGTGGTCCAGTCGCCATACGCACGCTTGACAGTCGCCGTGCCGTACTTGGCCACTTCCTCCAACAATTCCTTGACGACCGATGCGCTCGCGTTGTCCGCGTCGATCAAGACCGCCAGTCGTGCAGTTTCGGTTGCAGCCATGTGCTCTCCCTTTTCAAGACACGGTACGTTGTCTCGTCAGCTCAAGTCAAACTGGCTAACGCGGATGGCGTCACTGTTTCAACCTCAGACGAGGCGGGTCTCCAACTCCAACTCCATCGGGAGACCGCAGGAGGCCTTGCGGGCTCGCCAGGGTGGAGCACGAGACGACGGCCAAGAGACGGGCAGCAGCAAGACCCAAAGTTGAAGGCTGCCTCAACTCGGTGCCACGAAAAGTACGTGCTGCCTTTGTGTTGAGCGATACCAAGCACGAGTATTGATTGAGTCGCAACCTTCGCACTCCATCTCGATGGTGAGCCCGTCGCCCGGCAGGTTGGCGTTGTCTTCGTCGACCTCCTTTGGACCTTGCGATCAACTTCAGTGCACTGCCAAGCGCGGTGCCGATGCGACTGCCATCGGCAGCCAGAACCAAACGAGTCGCTTCGGCCCGCGCGACGACCAGACATTGACCGCCGACGCGCAGGCCACAAGTGACCTTCCCGGAACGGGCCGCCGCCCGCAGGCTCAAACAGTGGCGCGGCGCCGGACAACCGAGCCGATCAGGCCCAGTCCCGTCAAGAACAGGACCATGCTGGGAGGCAATGGCACGGGTGCGATGTCGGTGTACGTGCCGTCGAAGTGGTAGCCAGCCGCCACGCCATCGATCGTCAGTCCGGACATCAGCGCCAGAAAGTTCCCGTTTCCGGTGACGTCACCGAGGATGCGAATCGCATACCCCGGCGTTGTCGACATGACGTAGTCGAACAGGGTGAGCGTCCGACCGCTCGCGATCGTGCCCAGGGCATTGAACGTGAGCGAGGAGCCGCCCAGTTCGATCGACGAATCTGCACCCAGGAGAAGGGTGGAGAAGGTTTGACCATTGCCGCCAGCAGAATTCGCCAGCTTCAACGTTCCGCCGTTCAATGCCAGCGCGCTCGAAGAAGCCAGGCGGTTGGATCCGTCCAGCACCAGCTTGCCGCCACTGATGTTGGTGCTGCCGCTGTACGTGCTGATGCCCGACAACGTGACGGTACCGCTCTGGACCTCGACCGTGCTGAAGTTCGACAGAGACCCCGAGTAGCTGAAACCATTGCCCGCGCCTGGGTGGATGACGACGGCGTTGGTGCCTCCGGTGCCGCCGTTGATGTTGCCCAGGACGATTGCCTGACCGCCGACGATGTTCAGTGTGTTGCTGCCGCCGCCCATGTCGATGGCCCGGCCGCTGCTGGAACCGTCGATCGTTCCGTGGTTGATGATCGTGTCGTTGTCGAAGCCGGTGCGGATGGCCGCTGCGGTAGCGCTTCCGCCCTGGATCGTTGCGCCGGCGTTGTTGTTGATGGTGACGGTGTAGATGCTGGCAGCACCTTCCGCCACGATCGCCGAGTCGTTCTGGCCGCGGATCAGACCCCCGTTGTTGTTGGTGATGACGGCGTTGCCGTAGATCGCTTCGCGCGTGCCAGCGAACGCGCCTGACGTGATGTCGTTGCCCGCCAGCGTGATGCCGCGGCCCAGCGAATTCGTGTTGCCGACGCTGACCAAGCCTTCGATCGTGCCCGAATTGATGATCGTGCCACCACCCACGGTGATGCCTTCGCTGTACGCAACGCCGGCTGCCACGGCGCTGAAGGAGTTGGTCGAACGGATGATGCCGCTGTTGGTGATGTTGACCAGGCCGTCCACGTCGACGCCGTCGCCATCACCCGTGACGCCGGTGCCCCGGATCGTGCCGCTGTTGACGATGGTGACCAGCTGCTTGTTGTTGAATCCGTCGAGGTTGATGCCCGAGCCGTTGCTGCCGAGGATGCTGCCACCGGCCTGATTGGTGATCGAGGAGATGAAGCTCACCGTGCTGTTGAGCGCACCGCCGGTGACGCCGTGGCGGCCACCGGTGATGGTGCCCGTGGCGTAGTTGGTGATCTGCGCGCCCGAGTTGTTCTGGAAGTCGACGCCATCGCTGCTGCTGCCGACGCTCGTGATGGCGAGGATGCTGCCGTGGTTGTTCACGACACCGTTGACTCCGGTGCGCACCGCATCGGCCTCCAGGGCTTTCAGCAGGCCCCCGGCATAGTTGTTGACCGTGTTCGCGCCAGTCGTGATGGCGCTGAAGTCGACGGCCTGCGCACCGCCGGCCGTGGCGTTCAGGGACGACATCGTGCCGTAGTTGTGCAGGATGACGCTGCCGCCCGCCACATTCATCTGGATGACGTCAGCGTCCGCCGATTGCATCAGCGCGCTGGAGTTGGTCAGGCTGCCGTTGGTGATGGTCAAGCCCGTCACGCCCGTGTTGTCTCGAATGACACGGCCCGTTCCGGTCTGCTTGATCGTGCCCAGGTTCGTCAGGGTGGCGTTGTTGCCGCTGATGGTGACTGCGTTGGTGCCGCCGCTCACCGTCAGCGTACCCGTCGCAGTGACGGTGCCGGTCTGGCCAGCGCTGCTACCCAGCGTCTGCCCCGATGTGATGGGGGTGCTGATGGTGAAATCGGCAGCCGAAGCATCGGTGAGGACCAAGGCGACCGAGAACGCTGCCAGCACGGGCACGAGCGCGAAGGTCCGCGGTGCCGCCAACCGATGTCGTAGGCTGGTTGGAACCCGGAGCCGGATTTTCGCGGCGGGTGCGGCAGTGGACTGGATCGTCAGCATGTGAGTCGTGATTGAGTTGAGGCCGCAGAAGCAGTCTGAATTGCAAATTGAGCCGATGAAGGCCGTGACATTCGTTGGTTCTGGTCGTGCGCAGCCTCGACAAGGCCCGGCACGGACGGCGCGACCATACGTTTTGTCACATGAATCTCGAACGGCAGGCATGCCATCGGGACTGATCCGTTCGGGCTGGCTATGGGTGGTGCGACAGGGCCGGGAACATGCCGGATGTCTGGGCCGATGTGATCGATCGACGGTGCGGACCATGGGTCCCCACCGGATTGATGACGGGCTGCAAATAGGGGTTCATACTCACGCAGTTCCTAGTTATGGGTACAGGAGTGCCAACGATGCCTCATCGCGTAATGTCAACATTGACCGTCGACGCCACAGTCGAGGGAGTGATGCCCGGATTGGGAATGGCCTACCTGGTGGGTGACGACCACCGTGACTGGACGGTGACGCGGAGCACGCACGGAGTCGGCCTCGAATCCCTGAAACCCGGCCAGCGAGTCCATCTGACGGTGGAGCAGCACAAGCGCTTTGCGGTGGTCTGCGATTACGCTGCAGCGACCTGACTGTCTCGGGGCCGCAGGTCACGATGGCCCGGGTGCGCTGATCGGTCGATCGAACGAGCCGGAGCCCGGAACGTTGCGTCCGCTTCAATACCGCGAACCAGCCAGTCGCAAGCTTCGCTCGGTGTCTCTCATGCCAGGCAAGCCATGGAAGCCCACGCAGCGAGCGTGAAGACCCGTCGCGCTGGCTGCTCGGCATACGGAGCCAGTTGCAGCGGTCGCAGCCACATTGCACTGGCCAGGGAAACGGGAACGCTGTGGCGAAGGAGCGCGCGGACAGCGCTTCGCACCTCGTCAAGGGTCCGCTCCGTATTGCTGGAACCGAGGCAGCGCTCGGCGTAGGCAAAGCGCAGGCCGATGTCGGTGTCCTCGCGGCTGATTTCGGCCGACCGGCGGATCAGTGCGCCGAAGACAGCGACGCGGCTGCTGCGCTCGTGCTCTTGATACTTTCGGAAATATCGGAAGAAGTGCTTGTAGTGCCTGATCTCGTCCTCGCTGATGTGACGAAGGAGCGTGCGCAGCACCGGTTCGCGCACATGAGCGGAGATCGCGCGGTACAGCGACGTCGTGCCGGTCTCGACAACGCAGCGCGCGGCCATCTCCAGTCCCCTGCGCGTCTCCAGCTTGCCCATCGTGCACAGCGGTCGGTAACTTTGGATGAAGCTGGCGTGCGCTCGGTCCCAGTCGAATTCGGGCCAGACGCAAGTGACGTAGGCACGCAGGGCGCGCCCGTGCTGAAGCTCCTCGGGCTCCCAGTGCTGTGCAAGCCACGCCGACACCTCCTGGTCTCCCTCGAAGTGAGCCACCAGGTTGGACGCATACAGGTGGGTGCCCGACTCGATGAAGGACGAAGCGACCAGCAACAGCAGGACGGCCTCGCTCTCGAGCGCGAGGGGGAGGTCGATCGCGGTGAGATCCATGTCCTCGAGCCGCCAGCCCGCTGCCTCCAGTGATCTGGAGTCACTGGCCCCCTGTGTTCCGTCAAGCGCTTTCCTGTGCATGTCGCTGTTGACCTCGTGGACTGCAGGCAGGTGCTGATTAGCACACCCGACCGTGACAGTTGCTTGCGCCGATGACCGCCGCTCTTTCAGTGCGCGCGCGATGTGTCGCACTGCCTGTGCACAGATCGGGATTTCGTGTCACTTCAGATTCACGAACGCGCGGTAGCGTAGGTTGAACGAACTGCGAAGTGGCCTCAGCCATGAATGAGATGTTACGAACACGCAGCATCCCCAGTCCCCATGGCCCCGTACGCATGTGCGGCAGCTCGATAGCGCCTTTGATGCTCGACGACGGAAAGCGACGGTGAAGGTTTGACTTTTTTCTGCGCTCGCGTCGTCACGTTGTCTTTGCTGGTGGCGCTGCTCAGTGCCTGCTCTCCCCGAATGCTGTTGGTCCGGAACATCGCTGACGAACTCGCCATCCAGGGGCAGTCAGAAGAGGACGACATCCTGCTGGCGCGAGAGGCCAGCGCCTTCTATCTCAAGCTGTCCGAATCGGTGCTGCGCCAGACGCCCGGTCACTTGCCGCTGGCCGAGTCTGTGGCCGGCGGATTCACGCAATACGCCTATGCGTTCGTATCCTTCGAGGCCGACCGAACTGAAGCGCAGGACGCGAAGGCAGCGAAGCGACTTCGGGATCGCGCGGCCCGGCTTTACTGGCGGGCGCATCGACACGCCATGACGGCACTCGAACTCAGCCATCCCGATTTGGTGAAGGCGCTGAACAACACGCCGGCGGATCGGGACAGCCCCGTCATGCGACTGCCTGCGGATCAGGTGGGTGTCGCCTACTGGGCTGCCGCCTCCTGGGGTGCCTGCATTGCCTTGTCCAAGGACAAGCCCGACGTGGTCGCTGATCTGCCGCTCGCGACGCGGCTTGCAACGCTGGCCTGGCTGAGCGAGCCCCGCCACGGCAGCGGTGCTCTGGCTTCGCTGATGGGCTCATTCGAGGCCGCGCGGCCAGGCGGCAGCCTGCTCAGGGCGGAGGCGTATTTCGACCAGGGCATTGAAGCCGGCCAAGGCCGCAACGCCGGGGTTTTCGTGGCCAAGGCCGAGTCGCTGGCGATGTCGTCGGGCGATCGCGCGGCCTTCGAGGCGCTGCTGCACCAGGCCCTCGCCATCAGCGCGCTGCACCGCAACCTCAGCAACGAAGTCATGCGCGAACGGGCGCAGTGGCTGCTCGACACGGCTGACGATCGGTTCTGAATCCGACCCATCCATCTTGCCCGGAACGACTCCACGCATGAACATCAAACGCCGTCGCGCCAGCGCCTTGCTGGGCTGCCTCTCACTTGCACTGCCGATGCTCGCCGCAGCGCAGACCACTCAGCTGCGCATCGGCACGCTGGTGCCCAAGAACTCGCTGTACCACCAGCAGCTGCTGGAGCTGGGTGAGGCCTGGCGGGCCGCGCAGGGTGGCAGCACCCGCTTCGCGGTCTTCACCGATGGCAGTCAGGGAGGCGAAGCCGAACTGGCGCGTCGCATGCGCATCGGGCAGCTTCAGGGGGCGCTGATGTCGGTGGTGGGGCTGCGCGAGATCGAGCCGTCCATTGCCGCGCTGCAGAACCTTCCATTGCTGTTCCGCAATTGGGACGAGGTGGACCATGTGCGTGAAAAGATGCGCCCGGCGATGGAGAAGCGCTTCCTGGATCGCGGCTTCGTGGTGATCGGCTGGGGCGATGCCGGATGGGTGCGCTTCTTCTCGAAGGATCCGGCGTTCCTGCCCGACGACTACAAGCGCATGAAGTTCTTCGCGTGGGGCGCCGAACCCGAGCAGCAGGCCATCATGAAGAGCCTGGGTTACACGCCGGTCCCGCTGGAGACCGCCGACATCCTGCCGTCGTTGCAGACCGGCATGATCAACGTGGTGCCGTCGACGCCTTACTTCGCGCTGGCCAGCCAGATCTTCGGCACGGCATCCAACATGCTCGAGCTCAACTGGGCACCGATCGTCGGCGCGCTGGTGGTCACGAAGAAGGCGTGGGACGAAATGTCTCCGGCAGGCCAGCAGGCCCTGCGCGTGGCCGGCGAGCAGGCCAGCATCCGGATGCGCAGCCAGGCGCGGCAGGAGGTCGATGAGGCGGTGGCCGCGATGAAGAAGCGTGGACTGGTTGTGAACCGACCAACCCCCGACCAGATGCGTGCCTGGAACGAGTTGGCCGAACGCCTCTATCCGCGCATCCGCGGCACCATGGTTCCGGCGGAGACCTTTGACGAGGTGTTCGTGCATCTGAAGGCCTATCGCGCGAGCCGGGGCCAGTAGCTTGGCGCGTTCGCTTCGCGATCGCCTGCGCGGCTGGGCGCGGATGGACGAGCCGCTGTCGGCGGCGGCGCTTGCGCTGATGACGCTGATCCCGTTGATCGAAATGGCGCTGCGGCCGCTGCACGGTCGAGGCGTCGAGAACGCCCCGGTGCTGGTTCAGCATCTCGGACTGGTTCTGGCGATGTTCGGCGCGGTGGCCGCTGAACGGCATGGCCACCTGAGCACGCTGGGAAGCGGCATCGGCCTGCGGGGAGACCCCCGAGTGCAGTCGGTGGTCCGGGCATTCGCCCAGGGCAGCTCCTCGATCATCTGCGGAATGCTGAGCTTTGCCAGCTGGCGCTTCGTGGCGAGCGAAATGGAGGCGGGTCAGGTGCTGGCCTATGGTGTGCCCGTCTGGTGGGTACAGGCATCCATGCCGCTGGGTTTCGCTTTGCTCGGCGTGAAACTGGGGGCGCGTTGTGCCCGTGCATGGCCACGGGCAGCGTTGTTCGCGCTGGGATTGCCGCTGGCGGGCTGGGCCGCGGCCACCGCCTTCGATGGCGGCTCGGTGCCGCTCTGGCCCGGCCTCGTGTGGTTGCTGTGCGTGTTGCTGACAGGTGCGCCGATCTTCGCGGTACTGGGCGGCCTGGCACTGGCGCTGTTCTGGGGCGACGGCTTGCCGGCGGCATCCATCGCGTTGTCGCACTACCAGATCACCGTCAATCCGTCGCTCCCGGCGTTGCCGCTGTTCACGCTCGCGGGTCTGATCTTTGCGCGCACCGGAGCCGCACGGCGGCTGGGGACGCTGTTTCTCGCGCTGTTCGGCGGTGGCGTGCGGGGAACGGTCCTGGCAACCGCCGTCCTGTGCTCGGCATTCACCGCAGTCACCGGCGGCAGCGGCGTCACCATCCTGGCACTGGGTGGGCTGTTGCTTCCGTTGCTGCGAGATGCCAACTACCCCGAACAGCGGGGCATCGGGCTGGTCACCAGCGCCAGCGCCCTGGGCGTGCTGCTGGCGCCTTCGGTACCGCTGATCATGTACGCCGTCATCGCGCGGGTGCCCATCAAGGACATGCTGCTCGCTGGCCTGGTGCCAGCCGTGGTGATGGTGGCCTGCCTGCTGCTGGTCGGCGGGTACCTGCGACGCGATACGACAGCCGGGCCTGCAACCCCCACGCTACCAGCAGCGCCGGGGCTGCGGAACGCAGCGAAAGCAGCGTGGGCTGCCAAATGGGAAATGATGGCCCCGGTGGTGGCGATCGGCTCGCTGGTGGGAGGCCTGGCCACGCCCACCGAAAGCGCAGCGCTGACCGCCGCCTACGCCGTGCTGACTCAGGCCATCGCTCACCGCGAACTGGACCGGCGACTGCTGGGCAAGTGCCTGGCCGAATGCGCGCAGTTGATCGGCGGCGTGATGCTGATCCTGGGCATGGCCCTGGCCCTCACCAACTTCCTGGTCGACGCGGGGATTCCGGATCTCGCGGTGGAGTGGGTCCGGGGCGTGATCCCGAATCGCTATGCCTTCATGCTGGCCCTGTGCGTCTTCCTGTTCGCGGCGGCTGCGTTGATGGAGATCTTCGCGGCCATCGTCGTGCTGGTGCCGCTGCTGCTGCCGCTGGCGCTCAGCTACGGGATCGACCCGGTGCATTTCGGGATCATCTTCCTGGCGGCGATGGAAGTGGGATTCCTGTGTCCCCCGGCGGGCATGAACCTGTATTTCGCGTCGGCCATGTTCGGCAAGTCGATTCGCTATGTGGCCACGTCGGTGATGCCCGCCATGCTCGCGATCTTCATCGGAACCATGCTCATTGCGTGGGTGCCGGTCCTTGCCACCGGACTTCCTCGGCTGTTCTCCGGACGTTGATTGGAAACGTTCGACCTGCAAGCCACACCGGAAAATCCCGTGATGGAGCGCACCAGAAGGCATCTATCGTCGCTGCATCCCTGAGCCGCAACCCGTCTGCACTTGCCCCTTGAGGCCGTTGGGTGGATCCTCGGGAAGGCCCTGCTGGTCAAGCCGGCACCACAACAAGCTCAGGAGATGCTCCGATGCCCGCCACACTGGACGAACGCACACCAGTCACTTTCGTCGTTGCCGGCCACCGGCTCGATGGCGGTTCGAAGCGAGGGGGGGCTGCTGCACCTGCTTCGCCTGCCATGGGTCTGCCTGGCACCGTCAAGGCATCGGTGCGGGTCGGCGCGACGCGCGGCACTGGCGACTTGCTGCGCATCGAAGCCGTGCCGGGTACCGACATGGTGGTGCTGCACATCGAGAACGGGCCCACGCTGGTGCTGCACCCGCACACCGCACGCGATCTGATGCTGGCACAGACCGGCATCCCTCGGCGCAGCACACGCGCTGCTGGCGGCAAGGTGCTTCCCGAGGCGGGTCCCAGTGAAGTGAATGTGCCAGCCCAGTTGCGATGGGAAGGGCTGGAATCCCATGCCGTCAGCTCACGGGGCGCCAGCCGTGGTTTTCTGGGCGATGTGTTGCTGTCGGCGATCGAGGTCGTGACCGGCCCCCTGCGCGAGCACGCCCAGGATTTCGCGGCCGATCAGATCGTGCAGCGCATCGACGGTCAGGTGGTCGAGGGCGTGTACGCGCTCAATGCACAGACGTTGACGCGGCTGAAGGGCGTGACCCCGGTCGATGCGATGGCTGCCGCTGCCGATGGCGGACCGACGCTGGTGTTCGTGCACGGCACGTTTTCGGAAACGTCGAGCGGCTTCGGCAAGCTCTGGCAGCAGCACCCGCAACGGGTGCGTACCTTGTTCAGCCATTACAGCGACCGCGTCTATGCGCTGGACCACGCGACGTTGGGCAAGAGCCCGATAGAGAACGCGTACACGCTGGCGCTGGCCTGCCCGCCCGGGGCGCGGCTGCACCTCGTCACCCATTCGCGCGGCGGGCTGGTGGCCGAGGTGCTGGCGCGGGCGGCAGGCTTGAAGCAACTCGACGACGCGGCGTCCGAACTGTTCATGGTGGGCGAGCTGCCCGACGACATGATCGAAGGCCTCGGCGCAGCCGCGCGCCAGAAGCTGCAACGGGCGCTCGATGAGCAAAAGCGCGTGCTGGGTTTGCTGATCGCGCACCTGCAGAATCATCGGATCAGCATCGACCGCATCGTGCGCGCAGCCTGTCCGGCGCGCGGCACCTTGCTGGCCAGCGGTCGCTTCGATGCCTACATCTCGATCTTCAAGTGGGCGCTCGATCTGGCACAGATTCCGGTGCTGCCCGAACTGGTCGACTTCATCGGCGGCGTCGCGCAGCGGCGGGCCGACCCGACGCAGTTGCCCGGCGTCGCCGCGATGATTCCCGACAGCCCCCTGGTGCGCTGGCTGCATGCGGCCGACGAGCCGGTGCCCGGCCAGCTTCGGGTGGTTGCCGGCGATCTGGAAGGCGACAGCATCGGCTCGTGGCTGAAGACGCTGATGGCCGATGCGTTCTACTGGACCGACAACGATCTGGTGGTGCAGACCCGTTCGATGTATGGCGGCGTGCCGCGCGCCGACGGTGCGAGCTTCATGCTCGATCAGGGCGGTCAGGTCACGCACTTCAACTACTTCGCCAACGAGCGCACCGCCGAAGCCGTGGTCAACGGATTGACGCAGGAGGCACCGACGGGCTGGCGCGCGATCGGACCGTTGTCGTCTGCGGGCGAGTCAGCGGGCGGCGTGCGCGGTGCGGCGAAGCGAGGTGGAGATCAGGGAGACGCGACGACCGCATCGGGTGCGACCTCGGAGAAACCTGCCGTCTTCGTGCTGCCCGGCATCCTGGGCAGCCACATCAAGGTCGACGGAAAGCGCATCTGGCTCGGCTGGCGATTGATCAACGGTCTGAAGAAACTCGCCTACCCCGACCCGGCAGGCCGAAGCGTCGAACCCGACGGTCCGGTCGGGTCGAGCTACGACGATCTGGTGACGTTTCTTTCACGGACGCACGAGGTCATCGAGTTCTCGTACGACTGGCGCAAGCCGATCGAGCTCGAAGCGCAGCGGCTGGGTCGGGCGGTCGAGGCGGCGATGGCCGCGCGCGAGAAGAGCGGCCAGCCGGTGCGCATGGTCGCGCACTCGATGGGGGGCCTGGTCGCGCGCACGATGCAGCTCGAATGCCCGGCGACCTGGGCGCAGATGATGGCGCGCCCCGGTGCGCGACTGCTGATGCTCGGCACGCCCAATGGCGGGTCGTGGGCCCCGATGCAGGTGCTGTCGGGCGACGACACCTTCGGCAATGCGCTGGTCGCGTTCGGCGCGCCGTTCCAGGACCATTCGACCCGGCAGCTGATGGCGCAGTTTCCCGGCTTCATTCAGTTGCAGATGGCGCTGCTCGACGACCCGCGCCGGCTCGACCGCAGCGAGACCTGGCAGAAGCTCGCCGACAACGATCTGGCCGAAGTGCGCGCGCATGACTGGTGGCATGACGACGGTCGCCAGATCAACGCCTACCGCTGGGGCGTGCCCGAACAAGGCATCCTCGACCAGGCGATCGCGCTGCGGCGTCGACTCGACGAACAGCGCGATCAGGTGCTGTCGCAATTCAAGGATCAACTGGTGCTGGTGGTGGGCGGCGCCGCCTTCACGCCCGATGGCTACGAGATCGGCGACGCGGGGCTGGTCTACCTGAACGCGCCCGACGCGGGTGACGGCAGGGTGCCCTTGGCGAGCGCGATGCTGCCGGGCGTGCCCGCCTGGAAGGTCGACTGCGAGCACGGCGCACTGCCCGCCGAGCGCCGCGCCTACGACGCCTACCTCGACCTGCTGGTCGAAGGCAGCACCCGGCGCCTGCCGGTTCAAGCCGAGATCGGCTCGACACGCGGTGCGGTTCTGGCGCCAGCCCCTGTGCGCAGCCGGCCCGCACGCCTGGGCAATTCGCCGCGCCCGCCGCTCGACGCAGACCTGACGCCGACGCTCGACATCGAACCGGACACGGGTTCGGCCGGGCGAGGGAAGCCGTCCGTCGCGCTGAACATCACTGTGGTCAACGGCGATCTGAAGTTCGTGCGGCATCCGCTGATGCTCGGTCACTACAACTCATCGCACCTCACCGGCACCGAGGCCGTGGTCGACCGGCTGATCGGCGGCACGATGTCCGAGTCGCTGGCGCTGCGGCAGTACCCCGATCTGCCGGGAACCCACCAGTTCTTCGCCAACAGCGGGGCCCACAACGGCAACCCGTTGCAGCTGCCTCGGCCCGAATGCGTGGTGGTCACCGGGCTCGGGGGCGAAGGCAACCTGCGCCCGAGCGAGCTGGCGTACACGGTGCAGATGGGTGCGCTGGCGCTGGCGCAGCGCATCTTCGAACAACCGAGCGATGGCATCACCACCTGCGAGCTGGCCGCCACGCTGATCGGCAGCGGCGGTGCCGGCATCAGTGCGGGGCAGGCAGCACAGGCGATCGTGCAGGGCGTGCGTGACGCCGATGTCGCGCTGGGCGAACTCAACGCCCGGCTGGATGCACGAAGCGGCGCCGACCGGCGTCGCTGGCCGCGCATCGGGCACGTGCACCTGATCGAGCTGTACCTCGATCGCGCCAGCGAGGCCTGGCGGGCGCTGTACGCGCAGGCGCAGGCGTCGCCGGGCCGCTATCGCTTGAGCGACACGATCCAGTCCGGTATCGGGGCGATGCGGCGTCCGCTCGAGGGCGGTTACCGGGGCACCGGCAACGACTACATCCGTGCTACGGTGGCGCTGCGACCGACCGGCGAAGCGGTGATCGAATACACCGTCGATACCAAAAAGCGAGCGCGCACCGAACGACTGGAGCAGCCGGTGCAGGAGCGCTTGCTGCGCGACCTGGTGGCCCAGGCGTCGAGCGACAGCAACCAGGACGCCCGCATCGGCCGCACGCTGTTCAACCTGCTCGTGCCGCTGGAGCTCGAACCGTTTCTCGGCGGCACGACCGAGATGCTGCTGCAGGTCGATCGGGCCACCTCCGGCATTCCCTGGGAACTGCTGGACACCGACACCGATGCGCAAGGCCCGGGCGCTCGCCCTCGCGAGAGCTCGATCCCGTGGGCCATCCGCGCCAAGCTGATCCGCACGCTGACCACGGTGGCGTACCGGCGAGGCGTCGTCGACGCGCGGCCCGATGCACACATGCTGGTGATCGGCGAGCCGCAGTGCGATGCGGCGAAGTACCCCCCGCTGCCCGGTGCTCGCGCCGAGGCGAGGGCGGTGCACGACCTGCTGCTCAAGCAGGGCGGTGTGCTCGACGGTCAGGTGGTCGGACTGTTCGGAGCCGACGCTGACTCACCGGGTCCCGGCGCCCGGACGATCATCAACGAATTGATGTCGCGCAACTGGCGCATCGTCCACATCGCAGGGCACGGCGAAGCGCCAGAGGACGTCGATGCGGACTCCTGGGACGCCGAGGCCAACTCGACCTCCGAGGCCGCCCGCTCGCGACTCAAGAACGCGCGTGGTGTCGTGCTGTCGAAGGGCACCTTCCTCGGCCCGTGCGAGATCCGCAGCATGCGCATCGTGCCCGAGCTGGTCTTCGTCAACTGCTGCCACCTGGCGGCGCGCAGCCCCGGGCAGGTGATGGATGTCGAGTCGCACTTCGACCGCGCGCGGTTTGCCAGCGGTGTCGCCGAAGCGTTGATCGAGATCGGTGTGCGCTGCGTCGTCGCGGCCGGCTGGGCGGTCGAGGACGAACCGGCGCTGAAGTTCGCCACCGGGTTCTACGGTGCGCTGCTGCGGGGCGCCCGCTTCATCGATGCGGTGGCGCAGGCGCGTCTTGCTGCCTATGCACCGGACAGCAACACCTGGGCGGCCTACCAGTGCTACGGCGACCCCGACTGGCAGCTCAAATCGGCCGACGGCGCACCGCAGCGGCCGGCGCCCTCGCTGGCCGACGAGTACGCGGGCGTGATGTCCGCACCGGCGTTGGCGCTGGCATTGGAAACGCTGGCGATCGAATCCGAGCATCAGGGGCGCAACAGCGAAATCCAGCGCGCCAGGATCCGCCACCTCGAAGCCGAGTTCGCGCCCCGCTGGGGCGGTATCGGTGCCGTCGCCGAGGCCTTTGGCGTCGCGTGGAATGCGGCCGGCGATGCCGACAGCGCCATCGCCTGGTACGAGCGAGCGCTGGCGGCCAACGACAGCAGCGCCTCGATCAAGGCCAGCGAGCAGTGGGGCAACCTGCGCGTGCAGCAGGCATGGCGGCACGTGGACCCGGCGGTCACCGCATGGCATCGGTTCCGCAAGGTGAAAGGTCAGGGCGCGGCCGAGAAAGCCGCCAGGGCGCACCTCGCCAACATCATCCCGACCGCACGCACCGAGATCGGCTGCGCGCTGCAACTGCTGAACCAACTGGTGTCCCTGCAGCCCACGATGGAGCGCCACAGTCTGTGCGGCTCGGCCTACAAGCGGCTGGCGATGATCGAGCGTGCCTCGGGCGACGCTGCGATCGACCGCGCGGCCGAGCAGCAGGCGCTGCGCCTGATGCTCGCCTCCTATTCAGAAGCGGAGCGGCTGGGCCGCGATGCGGGTCTGCTCGACTGGTACTACCCGGCGCTGAACCGACTGGCGGCCGAAGTGGCGCTCGGCAGCTTGCACACGAAAGGCCAACCGGCGGGTCGGACCCGGAGCGCGCCACTCGATGCCGATCGGCTTGCCTCGGTGCGTCAGGCCCTCGTCGTCAAGACGCGCGACGACCCGGATTTCTGGAGCGTGGTCGGCCTGACGGGTCTGCGCATGTACGAGGCCATCGCACAGGGCTCGCTGGCAGAACAGCGCGCCGCCATCGAGCGGGACTACGACGTGTTGCAGGTCCGCATGCCGAGCATTCCGAAGTGGAAATCGATACTCGATCAGCTGGATTTCGTTCTGGAGGGCGCGTTGTCCAGCGGTGTGGCCACGGAGCGCGAGGCAGCACTCGGTCTGATTTCGCATGTCCAGGCCTACATCGACGCAGGGGCCTGACGCTTCATCGGCCGGGGCTTCAACCCCGGCTGAACAGTCTGTCGGCTCGGTGTCGGTGATGGATGCGGCTGGCACTTCAGCACGGCGGCATACTGATGCGCGCCAGACCATCGCTCCCGGCACCCACTGAAAGCAACTCATGGCCGTGCTTCCGCCCGATCACCCCGACCGACTGCAACTCGCCAGCGAGGTCCATGCCCGCCCCCCCGAGCCGCTCGACACACCGGCCCGGGCGACTTACGTCGCGGTGCTGTTCGATGTCGAAGCTCGCAAGCAGGAGCTGGCTCACATCGAAGCACTCTGCGCGCTGTATGGCGTGCCGCCGCCCAAGCCGGGTTCGACGCACTTCAGCACGGGTCTCGACACGCTGCGCTTCAAGTGGGAGCGACACGGCGAGTTTTCCGGCTACACCTTCTGCCTCACCGGCAGCGGCGGTGGTCCCTTCCAGGAGACAGCGGTCTCGCGGCTGCCTGAAGGCTGGCTCGAGCAGATACCCGGCTCGACGATCGTTGCCGCGCATGCCACGCTGCTTGCAGCCGCCGAGAGCCCGCCCGAGGCGACGCTGCTTGCCCATCACTTCGACGGAAACATCGCGGTCGGCGCCGAGATCGGCGATGGTTCCGGCTTCGCATTCACCGACTTTCGGGTTCATGCGGACGGGTATGCGCGCTTTGTCGTGTTCGACCGCAGCCTGACGCCGCGCCAGGCGGGGCGCACCTTGCAGCGACTGTTCGAGATCGAGGTCTACCGAATGCTCGCGCTGCTGGCGCTGCCGATCGCCCGGCGCCAGTCGCCGCGGATCGTGGGTATCGAGGGTGCGCTGGCTGCGCTGACCGACAGCATCGCGCAGGATCAGCGCAGCGACGACGAGTCGCTGCTGCAGGAGCTGACACGACTGGCCGCCGAGGTCGAGAGCGGACTGGCATCCAGCCAGTTCCGTTTCGGTGCCTGCCGAGCCTATTTCGAACTGGTGACCACGCGCATCGCCGAATTGCGCGAGCAGCGCCTGCCAGGCATCCAGACGATCGAGGAATTCATGGCGCGCCGATTCACGCCCGCCGTCGCGACCTGCACGACGGTGTCGCAGCGCCTGCACGATCTGTCGGAGCGCGTCGCGCAGACCAGCGCGTTACTGTCGACGCGCGTCGACATCACGCGCGAGCGCCAGAACCAGGCGCTGCTGGCGTCGATGGATCGTCGCGCCAAATTGCAGTTGCGCTTGCAGCAGACGGTGGAAGGCCTGTCGGTCGCAGCCATCGTCTATTACGTCGCCGGTCTGATCGGCTATGTCTCGAAAGGGCTGAAGGCCGGGGGATTGCACGTCGAGCCCGATCTGGTGGTCGGCATCGCGATTCCGCTGGTCGCGCTGGGAGCCCTGTGGACGATTCGCCGGGCCAAGCATCACATCGCTGCGGCCGAGGCGGGGCAGCCGCCGGCGCGCGAGCTGTAAAGGGGTGCGACCCCGATCCGAATCGTGGCGCTGCGGGCTGCGAACGCGTGGTGTCTGGATGCGGCAAACGCCGCGATCTGTCAGGGCTGCACTGTGTCGATGACGATCTGGAGTCCTTCGGTTCCCGTCGTGACCGAATTGAGTTGACCGGACAGGTCGCCCGGGCTCGGCATCGCATTGCCCGACCTGGATACCCGCGCCCCGACCACGACCACCGGGAATTTCGACAGCTTCATTTCCGGCGACATCGCCATCGTGTCGTCCAGCGTGAAGGTGATCGGGAGGTCGGCCACGGTTCGGCGGACGATCGCCAGCGGCATGCGCGGACCTTCGGCAGCACGCGCGAAGATGAACACCGTGTCGGTCGGTGCGGCCTTCGATGCCAGGGCAGGCGACAGGCTCACTTGTCCGGCAACCCGCGCGGCAGCACCGGCGTTGGCCGAAGGCGCGGCGGCCGAGCTGCCGGTCGAAGCCGAGGCATCCGCAGACGCTGCGACGGGTGCTGAAGACGCGGTCGCAGCCTGCGCCTGCTCGATTCCCTTGGTCAGGTTGTCGGCGAACTCGCTGCCCGGGGGCGTCAACTCGCGCGCCAGTTTCCAGTAGTGGATGGCTTGCGCGTTGTCGCCGGCCTCGTACGCCATGCCCCCGGCGAGGGCCAGCCCCTTCACGTTCTTCGGATCGAGTTCGAGTGCCCTGGCGATCATCCGGGCTGGCTCCCCGGCCAGCCGCTGCCCTTGCAGCATGGCACGCACATCGGCGTGATCGATCAGCAACTGGGCATTCTGTGGCGCCAGCACGGTGGCGCGGGCGTAGGCCTTGTCGGCCTCGGGGAAGCGTTGCATCGTGGCATAGGTCCGTGCCAGCAGGGTCCAGCCCTGCACGTCGTCGGGCATCGCCTCCATGCGCTCGGCCAGTGTCTTGACGAGCTTTTCGACCTGCTCCGGGGTGACTTCACCGGTGCCACCTGTCGCCACCTCGGCGGGTGGCGTGTCGAGGGCCTGCGGTGCGCCCAGACGGCCGTAGATGCCGATGGCCAGCAGTGGCATGCCCAGCGCCAGCAGCAAGGCAGTCTTCCAGGCGCGCGGAGCGGTGGCTTGCGCACTGCTCGCAGCAGAGTCGAGGCTGCCCGATGTGCCGTCGGTTTCATCGAGGACGCGGCGTTCGATCTCCTCGCGACCGACGCGGTGTTGCTCGGCATCGAGGGTGCCGGCCGCCAGTTCGGCGTCGAGTTGCGCCTTCTGATCGCGCAGGATCGCGATCGTCGACAGGCGGGCGGATGCAGCGTTGACCGAGTCGGCGACGGGACGCCTCTTGATCAGACCCGGCAACACGAGGGTCAGCGCCAGCAGGGTCAGTGCGGCGACCAGGATCCAGAAAATTGTCATGAGCCGGAAGGTGTTTCGTCGAGTAGCTGCCGCGCGCGGGCGGCATCGGTGGGGCTGAGCGGGGTGGCGGCTTGTCGCTGGCGACCACGTATGGCACGCGCCAGCGCGAATCCGGCGACCAGCAGCAGCGCAAAGGGCCCGACCCACAGCAGCACGGTGGTGGCCTTGAGGGCAGGGCGGTACAGCACGAAGTCGCCGTAGCGCTCGACCATGAAGTCGAGGATCTGGCGTTCGGATTGGCCTTGACTGAGCTGGATGCGGATCTGCTTGCGCAGGTCGACCGCCAGATCGGCGTGCGACGCGGCGATGGTCTCGTTCTGGCAGACCAGGCAGCGCAGCTCTTCGGCGACCTTCATCACCCGTGCTTCAAGGGCAGGATCGGCCGCGCTGTTGGCGGCCTCATGGGGCGCCGGGCTGGCATCCGGAGCAGCCCGCACGCTGCAAGTGGCGCTGACCAAGACCAGCGCAATCAACCAGATTCGCCTCACGATTTTTCCAGCTTCGCCACCAGCGGCAGCAGCGTGTCGCGCAGCGCTTCCGGTGTCACCGGACCGATCTGCTTGTATCGAATGACGCCCTGCTTGTCGATGACGAAGGTCTCCGGCACGCCGTAGACGCCGTAGTCGATGCCGACCAGTCCCTCGGTGTCGGACATCGACTTCAGGTACGGGTTGCCGAACTTCTGCAGCCAGCCGAGCGCGTCCTCGCGCTTGTCCTTGTAGTTCAGCCCGTAGAGCTTGACCTGACCGGTCTTCGACAGGTCGACCAGCAGCGGATGCTCCTGCCGGCACGCCACGCACCACGAGGCCCAGACATTGAGCAGCCAGACCTGGCCCAGCAGGTCCTTGGCCGCGACTTGCTGGTCGGGTGCGTCCAGTTGCGGCAGGCTGAAGGTGGGTGCGGGCTTGTCTATCAGCGGTGAGGGCACTTCGCGGGGATCGCGCTTCAGGCCGATCGCGAGAAAGCCCACCAGCAACACGAACACCAGCAGAGGAAGCAGATAGCGTTTCATCGGGTTCGGAGCTTTCGAACGATCGTGCCGATGAGGGACAGGGGACGCGGCGGAAGTCCGGCCGAGCCCGTTGCCACCGGCGCGACCACCTGCGAGGTGCGCCGCACGCGGTAACGCCGATCCAGCACGGCCAGGAACCCGCCGCCCGCCATCAGCAGGCAGCCCAGCCAGATCAGGTTGACCAGCGGCTTGTGATGCACTCGCACGCTCCAGGCGGTCGGGCTGACCGGCTCGCCGAGGGCAACGTACAGGTCACGCGCCAGATTGCGATCGATCGCGACCTCGGTCATCGGCGAACGCGTCACGTTGTAGATGCGGCGCTCGGGCCACAGCGTGGTCACGGTTTGACCGTCGTGGGTGACCGCGATCGACGCCTGCGCTGCGATGTAGTTGGGTCCCTTGACTTCTCGTACGCCCTGCATCGTGAAGGTGTATCCCCCGGCAGTCGTGGTTTCGCCGACCTGCATGCGCACGTCGCTTTCGCTCTGGTACCCGCTCACCACGGTGACGCCCAGGATGAACACCGACACGCCCAGGTGCGCCAGCAGCATGCCGTAGTAGCTGCCCGATTGCGCCAGGAAGCGCCCGCCGAGGTAATCGGCCTTGGACTCGCTCAGCCGTGTCACGAGGTTGAGCGCTGCGGTGCTGGCGATCCACGCGGACAGCAGCAAACCGAAGCCGATCATCGGTGTCCAGTGGCCGAGCGCGAACGGCGCGATCACCGCCGACGCCGCGCTGACACCGAAGGCCCAGTGCAGCTTGCGTGCGAGGTCGATGACCCCGGCCTGCCGCCAGCGGGCCATCGGACCGACCCCCATGAGGAAGAGCGCCGGCGCCATCAGCGGCACGAACACCGAGACGAAGTACGGAGGGCCGACCGAAATCTTGCCCATGTTCAACGCGTCGAGCACCAGCGGGTACAGCGTGCCCAGCAGCACCGCCGCAGCGGCCACCACGAGCAGCACGTTGTTGGCGAGCAGCATCGATTCACGCGACACCAGATCGAAGCTGCCGCCCAGGCCGACCTTCGGTGCGCGCCATGCGAACAGCAGCAGCGAGCCGCCGATCACGACGACGAGGAATGACAGGATGAAGATGCCGCGCGCCGGGTCGGACGCGAACGCGTGCACCGAACTGAGCACCCCCGAGCGGACGATGAAGGTGCCGAGCAGCGAGAGCGAAAACGCCAGGATCGCGAGCAGCGCAGTCCACATCTTGAAGCCGCCGCGCTTCTCGGTGACGGCCAGCGAATGCATCAGCGCGGTGCCGACCAGCCAGGGCATGAACGAGGCGTTCTCGACCGGATCCCAGAACCACCAGCCGCCCCAGCCCAGTTCGTAGTAGGCCCAGAAACTGCCGAGCGCGATGCCGCAGGTCAGGAAGCACCAGGCCACCGTCGTCCAGGGCCGCGACCAGCGCGCCCAGGAGGCATCGAGCCGGCCCGACAGCAGTGCCGCGATGGCGAACGCGAACGCCACCACGAAGCCGACGTAGCCCATGTAGAGCATCGGTGGGTGGATCACCATGCCGGGGTCCTGCAGCAGCGGGTTCAGGTCGCGGCCGTCCGGCGCGGCGGGCAGCAGCCGGTCGAACGGGTTCGAGGTGAACAGCGTGAACAGCATGAAGCCGCAACTCACCAGCCCCATCACGCCGAGCACGCGGGCGACGGTCACGTCGTCGAGCCGCTTCGAGAAGATCGAGACGGCGAGCGTCCAGCCCGACAAGATCATCGACCACAGCAGGATCGAGCCTTCATGGTTGCCCCACACCGCAGTGAAACGGTAGATCAACGGCAGTGACGAATTGGAATGTTCGGCGGCCAGCAGCACCGAGAAGTCGTTGTTGACGAACGCATACGTCAGGCACCCGTAGGCGATCACGACAAAGATGAACTGCCCGCGAGCCGAGGGCCGGGCCAGCGACATCCATGCCGCATTGCCGGTCTGTGCGCCGATCAGCGGCAGCACGCTTTGCGCAAGCGCCATCGACAGCGCCAGGATCAGGGCCACGTGCCCCAGTTCAGGAATCATGGCCGGGCTCCGGGGTTCTTCGAGTCGACCGAAGTGGTCATCGTGCCGCCGGGCATGTCGCCCTTGCGTGCCTTGGCCAATGCGTCGGCGGCTTCGGGAGGCATGTAGTTCTCATCGTGTTTGGCCAGTACTTGTTCGGCGTGGAACACGCCATCGGGGCCCATCTTGCCCTGGGCGACGACCCCCTTTCCTTCGCGGAACAGATCGGGCAGCAAGCCGGTGTAGGTCACCGGAACGTTCTTCGCCAGATCGGTCACCACGAAGCGGACCTGCAGTGTCTTGTCGTCTCGCACGATGCTGCCTTGCTCGACCAGCCCGCCGATGCGGAAGTTGCGCTCACGAGGCGCCTCGTCGGCCGCGACCTGCGACGGACTGAAGAAGAACACCATGTTGCTCTTGAACGCGTTGAGCACCAGTGCGCTGGCAATGCCGAGGGTGGCCAGACCGACGACGATGGCCAAGCCTCGCTTGGTTCTGGGTTTCATGAAGTCTCTCCCAGGTCGACGCCATTGGCGCTTTGTTGGTGTCGGGTCAGTGCACGCCGGCGCGCGGCAACCGCCCAGATCTCGGCGGCGATCACGGCCGCGGTGACACCGAACGAACCCCACACGTAGAGCCCGTAGCCGCCCATGGCCACAAACTCGGCCCAGTTGTTCCAGATCATCCGCAGTCCTTCATGGGTCGAAGGCCCCATGGACTCGCCTGACTGCTCATGCGTTCCCCAATTCGGCCTGCACCCATTGAGCGTGCTGCTCGCGTTCGAGGATGACGACCCGCAGACGCGCCAGCGAAATCGCGATGCAGTAGGCCCAAAAGGCCAGTGCCATCACCAGCATCCCGGCGAGCATCGGCGCAGCCATGGTCGACCCTTGGGTGAACGTGACCGAGGCACCTTGGTGCAGGGTGTTCCACCATTTGACCGAGAAATAGATGATCGGCACATTGACCGCACCGACCAGTGCCAACAAGGCCGCCGCCCGGTCGGCACGTCTCGGATCATCGATGGCCGCATGCAGCGACATGAAGCCGATGTAGAGAAACAGCAGCACCAGCTCGGACGTGAGCCGGGCGTCCCAGACCCACCAGGCGCCCCAGGTCGGTCGGCCCCAGAAGGCACCGGTCCACAGCGCGACGAAGGTCATCAGCGCCCCCGACGGTGCCAGCGCGCTGGCCAGCATCGCGGACAGTCGCGCGTTGAAGATCAGCCCGACGGCCGCCCAGAACGCCATCGCCAGGTAGACCACCATCGACATCCAGGCCGCGGGCACGTGGATGAAGATGATTCGGTAGGCATCACCCTGCTGGGCGTCGGTCGGTGCGATCAGCAAACCGAGGGCCAGTCCGGCCACGGCGAGCAGCACCGCCAGCACGCTCATCCACGGCACGATCCGTCCCGCGAGCGAGTAGAAACGCTGCGGCGCGGCGTACTTGAACCAGTTGATTTCAGAGAACTGCACGAATTCCGGCTCCGGCTGTCACCCGTTGGACGCGATCCGGTGACAGACCGGGGTTCCAGACAGCCTCATATTGTGCAACGCACTCATTCGAGCGCGATCCTCAGGGCGGCCGCAGCGGCGATCGGTGCAGCAAACAACGCCAGCACCAGCATCGCACCCAACAGTGAGTAGTGCGCTCCCACCGTCAGGCCGGCCATGGCGGCATCGACCGCACCAGCACCGAAGATCAGCACCGGGACGCACAGCGGAAGCACCAGCAACGACAGCAACACGCCCGCGCCACGCACACCCACGGTGAGCGCGGCGCCGATGCCACCGATCAGGCTGAGAAGCGGCGTGCCCAGCAGCAGCGACAGCACCAGCACGCCGATCGCGTCGGCCGGCAGGTCGAATTGCAGGGCGAGCAGCGGTGCGACCAGTGTCAGTGCCAGTCCCGAGCACAACCAGTGCGCGGCCATCTTCGCCAGCACGAGCAGCGGCAGCGGGCAGACCGACAGCAGCAACTGCTCGAGCGTGCCGTCCTGGTGGTCGTCGGCAAACAGCCGCCCCAGCGACAGCATCGATGCGAGCAGCGCAGCGACCCAGACCACGCCGGGTGCCATCGTGCGCAGCAATTTCGGCTCGGGGCCGACGCCGAGCGGGAACAGGCTGGCGACGATCACGAAGAAGAAGAGCGCTGCCGCCGTGTCGGCGCGGCGGCGCATCGCGAGACGCAGATCGCGCAGGAAGACACTGCGCATCGCGTCGAACGCCGTGGACGACGTCGTCACGAGGCCGGGCGCCGTGCTCGGGGTGGACTTCATAGCGTCAGCGTTACTTGAGACAACGAGGCATCGATCGCCACGGGCTGATGGCTGGTGAGCACGACGATGCCGCCATGGCGCAATTGCGCCGTCACGACCGACAGCAGCCAGTCGGTGGCGGCCGTGTCCAGCGCATTGAAGGGTTCGTCCAGCACCCAAAGCCGTGGCGATGGCTGCAACACCAGCCGAGCCAGCGACACCCGCCGACGCTGGCCTTGCGACAGGCTGCGCGCGCTCAGGTGTTCGCGCTGTCGCAGGCCGGCAGCGGCCAGCGCCGACATCACCTGCGAAGCCGACGGGCGCTGTCCGCCCAGCACGCTGGCCGCTTCCAGGTTCTCGCACGCCGACAGGTCGTCTTTCAGCGCGGCGGCGTGGCCCAGGTAGATGAGTTCTCGGTGGAAGGCGTCTCGGTCGTCCGCAATGGGGCGGCCGCGCCAGCGCACCTCACCTTGATCCGGCGACGACAGACCGCACAGCGTGCGCAGCAGACTGGTCTTCCCCGCGCCATTGGCGCCCTGAAGTCGCAGCAGCTGGCCGGGCTGCACGACCGCATCGACGTTCGAGAAGAGACGGCGTGTGCCGCGGACACACGACACCCCGATCAATTCGAGCGTGGCGGCGGTGTCAGGCGGCAGATGGGTGGGCGCAGCCACGGGGCCGGGAGCGGAATTCAAGGATGGGGCGTGAGTGCGCAGAGGTGGGTACGAGGCCGACAGCGGATGTGCGCTGTGCTCTCGACCAGCTTGCGATTATCCCGACGCCGCTACAGTCCGGTCAAATGCGGACGTCGCACATCCTCGCGGACCCGCCAGCCATGCAGTCTTCCATTCGATCTCTACTTGCTGCGGGAGCCGATGATGACGTCGCCATTTCAGCGCCGTCACGGCCACCCTTGACGTTTGCCGGCTTGCGCGCCCTGGTGACCGACACGCTTTCACGCCTGAATTCGCTGGGCGTCGGGCGCGGCGACCGGGTCGCGATCGTGCTCGACAACGGCCCGGAGATGGCGTGCTGCTTTCTGGCGTGCGCAGCCGGCACGGCCAGCGCGCCACTGAACCCGGCCTACCGCACCGAAGAGTTCGATTTCTTTCTGACCGACCTGCATGCACGCGCATTGATCGTCGAACGTGGCAGCGCCTCGCCCGCGATCGACGTGGCAACGAAGATCGGCGTGCGGATCATCGACCTCGTGGTCGCCGATGGCGCACCGGCAGGACAGTTCACGCTCGAGCCGCGTACGGTCTCGGAGACGCCGTCTGCTCGACATGGCGGCGACTCGGACTGCGGCGACACCGCCCTGGTTCTGCACACCTCCGGCACCACCTCGCGACCGAAGATCGTGCCGCTGTCGGTAGGAAACCTGTGCGCGTCGGCCGCGAACATCCGCGAGACCTTGCAGTTCAGGCCGACCGACATCGGCCTGAACATCATGCCGCTGTTTCACATCCATGGGCTGATCGCCGGTGTGCTGGCGCCGCTGTCGGCGGGGTCGCAGGTGTTCTGCACGCCGGGCTTCAACGCGCTGAAGTTCTTCGCCTGGATGGACGAGGCCCAACCGACCTGGTACACGGCGGTTCCAACGATGCACCAGGCCATCGTGCAACGCGCGAAGGGGAACGCGGCCGCGATCGCGCGCAACCCGCTGCGCTTCGTGCGCTCTTCTTCGTCCTCGATTCCGCCGCAGGTCATCAGGGAGCTCGAGGACACTTTCAAGGCCCCTCTGATCGAGGCCTACGGCATGACCGAGGCCACGCACCAGATGGCGTCGAATCCACTGCCACCGAAAGTGCGCAAGCCCGGTACCGTTGGTCTGGCCGCCGGTCCCGAGGTGGCGATATGGGGGGAGGGCGGCGCACTCGTCGGACCGGGCGAGGTCGGCGAGATCGTGATCCGAGGTCCCAACGTGACCGCAGGCTACGAGAACAACCCGAATGCCAACGCCGAAGGTTACGTTGACGGATGGTTCCGCACGGGCGATCAGGGCGTGCAGGACGCCGAGGGTTATCTCAGCATCACCGGGCGGCTGAAGGAAATCATCAATCGGGGCGGAGAGAAGATCAGTCCGCGCGAGGTGGATGAGATCCTGATGGATCACCCTGCGGTGGCCCAGGTGGTTTGCTTCGGCATGCCGCACCCCAGGCTCGGTGAAGACGTGGCGGCGGTCGTGGTCCTGAAGGAAGGCGCCTCGGCCAGCGAGCGCGATATCCAAAACTTCGTCAGCCAGCGCATAGCCGACCACAAGGTGCCGAGGAAGATCCTGTTCATGGACGAAATCCCAAAGGGCGCCACGGGCAAGCTGCAGCGCATTGGCTTGGCCCAGAAGCTCGGCCTCGGTTGAACGCCGGAACGCAGCGGCCAGAATCATGAAGATCGCAGTTGTCGGCGCGGGAGCGATTGGCGGATACCTGGGTGTGAGGCTCGCGCTGTCGGGCCAGCAAGTCACCTTCATCGCCCGCAATCAGAACCTGGCCGCCATCCGGGCGCGCGGTTTCAAGCTGATCGACGAAGACGGCCGCGTGCAGCACGCGACCGATGTTCGCGCGGTGCAAGACATGGCGGATGCCGGCCCCCAGGACGTGGTGCTGCTGGCACTGAAGGCTCATCAGGTGCGCGGGGTGCTGCCAGCGCTGCTCGACCTCTTCGGACCCGAGACCATTCTGGTCACCATGATCAATGGTGTGCCCTGGTGGTATTTCCATCGGCTGGCCGGCCCCTACGAGGGCCGTTGCCTGTCGAGCGTCGATCCCGACGGTGCGATCGCGCGGTACATCGATCCGGAGCGCGTGATCGGCAGCGTGGTTTATCCGGCCGCCGAAGTGGTGGAACCCGGTGTGGTCAGGTTGATCGAGGGCAATCGCTTCACGCTGGGCGAGCCCACCGGCGACCGCAGTCGGCGTGTCGAGGCGCTTTCGCAAGTAATGACCCTGGCCGGATTCAAGGCGCCAGTGAGCAAGGACATCCGCACCGAGATCTGGACCAAGCTGTGGGGCAACCTGAGCTTCAACCCGATCAGTGCGCTGACGCACGCCACGCTCGGCGGGATTTGCCGCCATCCGCTGGCTCGCGAACTGGTCGTCGACATGATGCGCGAGGCTCAGGCCGTGGCCGAGCAACTCGGCGTGGTCTTCAAGATTTCCCTCGATCAACGCATCGCCGGGGCTGCGGTGGTCGGTGCGCACAAGACGTCGATGTTGCGCGATGTGGAGCGGGGCCGCGCTCTCGAGCTGGAAGCGTTGGTCGGCAGTGTGGTGGAACTCGGGCGGATCACGGGGACGCCCACGCCTTCGATCAACGCGATCTATGCAGCGACCGCCTTGCTTGCCCAAACGCTGACCGAGTCGAACGGGCGTCTTGAGGTGCAGCCGCTGCGTTGAAGCTGCTGAATCCGGCATGAAACCCGTCACATCGGTTCGGCCTCGCCCCTGGCCGGTCTGTCAGCCGCTGCGCGCGTGTGGGTCGCAGGCGGTGACCTCACAACCATTGAAGCAGGCGCTGCATCCAGACAGGGATACGAGAGGCCGGCTTGGGTCGATAGAACTGGCGATATCTTCCGTTCATGATGCACCCTTGATACTGTATAAAACGACAGTATCAAATCACCACTGAAGACTGTCAAGCAAAAAGTCGTCAACTTGCTTGGCGCGCACATTAACGATGACCGTGCTTGCTTTACAGCGGCAGAGATCAGCACGTCGACCGCGCTTCACCCTGTGCGGCCATGCCGCGATCACTTCATCTTCGACGCCAGCTTGATCGACTCCCCGGCGACCATGAAAAGCCCATGTCCTCGGTGATGCAGGGTTCGCGGGTTCTTGCAGGCGGGATCGATCCAGACCTTGATGACTTCGAGAACGAAGTAGTTGTAGCGGTTCACCAATCGCGTGTCGTGAACACGGCATTCGAGATTGGCATAGCACTCGGCGATCAAGGGTGAAGCAACCAGCTTGGCCGGTACAGGCGTCAATCCAAAAGCCTCGAACTTGTCCACGCTCCGGCCCGTGTTGTTGCCGCAGGCCACCACCTTCGATGCCAGTTCCACCGTCGGGATGTTGATGACGCAGTTCCGGGCCGACTTGAGCGCGGCGAAGCTGAAGTTGTTCTGGCTGACGACGCAGCCCACGAGCGGTGGTTCGAACTCCATCATCGTGTGCCAGGACATCGTCATCACGTTGGCGACGCCCTTGTGGGACGTGGTGAGCAGCACCACCGGTCCCGGTTCGAGCAGACCGTAGACCTTGGACAGGGACAAGGAGCGCTTGGCCATTGAGAACAACTCCGATCGGCGTGATGTGCCGACGACCGCCAGTGATGGCGATGTCGACAGAGGATGAATCTACCGGCCTTTCTCCTCAGTTCTGTTGTGGCCTGTTCCCTGTCCAGGACCCTGGCTGAGGCGCCATGTCACTCGTGGGCCAGCTGAATGACGAGCTTGCCGAAGTTCGTTCCCTGCAGCAGGCCGATGAATGCTTCCGGCGCGTTCTCCAGGCCGAACACGATGTCTTCGCGGACCTTCACCAGGCCTTGCTGCACCCATGGGCCCATCGCTCCGGCGAACTCGTTGAAGCGGGGACCATAGTCGTCGTACACGATGAAACCCTGCATCCGGATGCGCTTGCGCAGCAGTGTTCCCATCAGCAGTCCGAGGCGGTCCGGACCGGGAGGCAGCGCGGGTGAGTTGTACGTGGAGATCAAGCCGCACACCGGTACCCGCGCGCCGGTGTTCAACAGGGGCAGGACGGCATCGAACACGGCGCCGCCGACGTTCTCGAAGTACACATCGATGCCCTGGGGACAGGCGGCGGCGAGTTGTCCTGGCAGGTCGTCGGTGCGGTGATCGACGCAGTCGTCGAAGCCCAGTTCGTCGACCACGTAGCGACACTTGTCTTCACCTCCGGCGATGCCGATCACGCGGCAACCGTTGATGCGAGCAACCTGCCCGACGACCGAGCCGACGGCACCGCTGGCTGCTGCGACGACGACGGTGTCGCCGGCCTGCGGTCGGCCGATGTCGATCAATCCCATGTAGGCCGTGAAGCCCGGCATGCCCAGAACGCCGAGGGCACGCGAGGGGTGCCGCTCTTCGTGCGACAGTCCCCTCAGGCCCTGTCCATTCGACAGCGCGTAGTCCTGCCAGCCGGTGTTGCCCACCACCAGATCACCGGCCTTGAAGTTGCTGTTCAGGGACACCTCCACCCGAGACACGGTGCCGCCCACCATCACATCGCCCAGCGCCACCGGATCGGCATAGGACGGCCCATCGCTCATGCGTCCACGCATGTACGGGTCCAGCGAGAGGTACAGCGTGCGCAGAAGCACCTCGCCATCCACCGGAGTGGGGACCGAGTCGGAATCCAGTCGAAAGTCTGCGGCGGTCGGTGCCCCGACCGGGCGTCTGTGCAGCCGGATGCGGCGATTGACGGTGTTGCTTTGCGGCATGGGTTGCGGTTGTGCAGCCGGGTTACTTGAGGGCCTTGACCAGCGCTTCGAAGCGCGCATGGAGGGATTGGTCGTGCGGCGTGACCGCCGGAATCGCGCGCTCGATGCCGAGCAACTCGTACACCGCCATCTGCGCGGCCCGCACCGAGAATTCCACCGTGAACACCGTGTCCAGCGGCACCTCGACGAACTGGCTGATGAAGGCGAAGTTGCGTGTGCCCGGGGGGACCGGCGGCGGTCGGTCGCCCGGAGCTCGCGGCATGAACATGCTGGTGATGTAGGGCATCCGGCAAGGGATGCAGTTGGCCGACGCCATGACGTCGAGGTCCAAGCGAAGATGGCCACACAGTTCCTGCAGGATCTCGTCGCCGTTGCAGTCGGCCATCGGCTTGGCGACGAAATTGCCCACCCGATCGGGGAACAAGCCGTAGCCCCAGAAGACCTGCACGTCCGCTGGCTGGTTCGCGAAGTGCGGCTGGTGCGCCAGCACGATCGACATCAGCCAGTTCGAGTCCTTGAAGGTGACGAGTCCGCCGGTGCCCGCCTCGTTGCCGCTGAAGCGCTGCATCTGGTCGAAGAACGCCGGGTCCTTCAGCGTGACGGTGAACGATTCCCAGCACGACTGCGCCACACAACTGTTGAAGACGGCGGGCTTGCCGAACGATGGTCTCCCGTCCGCCAGCTTCTCCCACAGCGTCCAGGTGCCGTTGTGCGCCCGGGTCAGCTTCGGTGGTGGATCGGTCATCGACCCCAGGCTGGAGGCATCGGTCATCGATCCGTTCTGAACGAAGACCAGATCGTCGTCCTCCAGGATCATGGTTTCGCTGCGACCTTTCAAGGTGCAGTGCAGGCCGATGACCGTGAACTTGCCGTTGACAGTCCGGTGGTCGAGGTCGGTCACCGTGCAGTCGGCAACCATGCGCACACCCTGGGCTTCGAGCCAGCGCTGCAGCGGCACCACCAGCGAGTCGTACTGGTTCAGCACCGTGCGCTTCACGCCCGCCAGGGTCTCGATGCGCGAGAACTCGAGCATGAAGCGATGCAGGTAGCGCCGGAATTCGACTGCGCTGTGCCAGGGCTGGAATGCGAAGGTCGTGGCCCACATGAACCAGAACTCGGTCTCGAAGAACGCCGGCGACAGGTGGTCGGTGATGCAGGTGGTGCCAAGGTCCGATTCATCGGCGCTGCTGAGCTTGAGCAACTCCAGCCGGTCCTGCATCGAGAAGCCCATCGACGTCACGGGCACCTTCGCGCGGCGGCTGTCGACCAGGCGTGCTCGCGCATGCGAAACATGCAACTCGTTGAAGGCCAGCGTTTCCTCGAACACCGTCAGGCCAGGTTGGGCGATCGACGGGATCGACTTGAAGAGGTCCCAGGTGCATTCGTAGTTGTCCGTGGTGAGCATGCGGCCACCGCGCATCGAATACCCGCGATCCGCGTCGCCTGCGCCATCCAGGCTGCCTCCCAGCGTCGATCCGGTTTCCAGGATCGAAATGTTCGAACCCTGCATGCCGCCGTCGCGCACGAGGAATGCGGCAGCGGCCAACGATCCGATGCCGCCCCCGACGAGGTAGGCCTTCGATGTCGAACTCATGATGGGAATTCCTTGCGCAAACGTTGCTCTGTGATCGAATCAGCAGCGAAGGTATGACGAGCAGGATCGCGCGTCGGTGCGGTGGGCAACACACCCCGGAATCGGTCGGACGGACGGCTCCGTCGACTCGGGCCGAACTGCGACCTCAATCGAGGAGCACCAGATTCCCGCAGTCCTGAGCCGCCTCGATCACCTCCCGCGGCAATGCCGCCGAACGATGGCCCTGCTCGCCCCAGATGATGTCGATCGAGCGGTCGTCCAGTTGTTCGACGAGGCAGGGGCCGAGCGGAATGTGGTGTTCGGCCCCGCTCTTGGACAGGTAAGGTATCGGTCCGGTGATCCGTGCGCTGTGCGTCGTGATGGTCATGTTCGGGTCCTTCGTGGTGGGCAGGCGGCTGGGTCGAGACACCGAGCAGCGGCCGAGAGGCGCTCTGCTCGTGCCTGCGGCGCGTGGGGCACCTTGTCCGGTTCGTCGACGTACCGCAAGACTGTGCGGTCGGGCTGACCGGGTCTGTGCGCCAGCGAACACGGAACCCACCACGCGAGGCTTGACTGCCCGGTGTGCGCTACCGCACTGTCCAGGGAAGCGCACGGGTTTACGGTGATCGTCGACACGGGTTCGAAGCGGATCGAAACGAGAATCCGATCCTGGACGAAGCGGGCCAGCGTGTCCGACATGTGACCCACCCGGAAGGAATTTCATGACGCTCGACACCGCAGAGGCAGGCCACGCCTCGCCCCGAAAGCGCGGCTTCACGCAAAGGCGGATGCGCCACACGGAGCATCACCGCAGCGATCGCATCGGCTGGTTGCGAGCCGCCGTGCTGGGAGCGAACGACGGGATCGTTTCAACGGCCAGCCTCGTGCTGGGGGTGGCTGCCGCCGGAGCCGATCACCGGACGATCCTGCTGACCAGTGTGTCCGGGCTGATGGCTGGCGCCATGTCGATGGCTGCCGGAGAGTTCGTCTCGGTTCATTCTCAGGCGGACACCGAAGACGCCGACCTGACCCGGGAACGAAACGAGTTGAAGCAGGACCCGGTGGGAGAGCAGCGAGAGCTGGCCGGGATCTACGTTGCACGCGGGCTGGACCGTACTCTGGCGGGCGAGGTGGCGGACCAGCTGATGGCCCACGACGCGCTGGGGGCGCATGCACGCGACGAGCTGGGACTTTCGGAAGCGACGGCCGCCAAGCCGACACAGGCCGCGCTCGCCTCGGCGGCCAGCTTTTCGGTCGGAGCCGCACTGCCGATCGGCGTGGTGCTCGTGGCAACCGCGCAAGGGCTGATCCTGTGGGTCTCGATTGCCTCGCTGGTCTTTCTGGCCGCGCTGGGGGCCGTCTCGGCGCAGATCGGGGGTGCGCCGGTCTGGAGCGGCGCCTGGCGCGTCGCGTTCTGGGGCGCGATCGCGATGGGCGTCACGGCCGGCGCCGGCGCACTGTTCGGTGCTGTTGCTTGACGTTTTCGCGCGGCGATGGACTCCATGCCACGGCCCGCCCCAGCGCGAGAAGACGAATCCACACGCGCCACCTCCGCGATTGAAAAACCGGTGAAGACCCCATGAACATCGCCGGCATCCTTGCTGCTGCTCTTCTCGTTCTGCCCGCCATCGGTCTGGCACTGTGGGCCTGCCTGGTCATGCGACAGGTGGAAGACGAACTGGGTGACGGCTGTGGATTCGAGGCGATGCCGGTTGAAGACTGAACGTCGTCACGCGACGTCTCGGACCGACAAGGCTCCGTCGTGTCGCTCCGCCGAATCTGGGGCGAAGTCAACCAGGCGGACAATCGAAGGACCTGGGGACTGGCTGCGGCACAGCGCCCAGGCGTGGCGGGCAATCTGCTCGACGCTCCTGCGACGCAAGCGGCTGCACCATGCAGTGCGGCCCGTCGCGGCTGATCGGACCTCGACCCAGGCGATTGCGGTCTTCGTCGAGTTCGACGCCCAGACAGGACAGGCGAGCGCAGATGGCAGCGCGTACTGGCGCGTCATGCATCGCCGATGCCTCCGGTGAAGAAGATCACGTCCCGGCCGCCATGCGGGCCAGGTCGCGCCGCTTTTCCTGCAGGTACTCGTCGATGTCGTACTCGTGCAGCTGTGCCGCATGGCGCTCCGTGAGCGCGAACCAGGCGCGCAGGCGCGCCTGGTTCCGCTCGTCCGGCGAGCCCGTGGTGATGCTCAAGCGAGCCTGCAGCGCGAGGTAGTAACGCATGACGTTGCGCTCGATGGCGGCGCGCACGCCTTGCACGTACTTCGGTCGACCATTGACGTCCTGACCTTCGACGGTGAAGCCGATCTTCGCGCGGCCGGCCATGGCCAGGTACGAACCCATCGCCATCCTCGCCAGCGTGCCGTAGGCATAGGAATAGCCGAAGTGCACGAAGCTGTGACCGGCGTCGATCGGCACGGCCTCGAAGACCATGAGGTAGTCACGCGTCGACAAAGGTCCCTGCGCGGCGCTCAGTGTCACGCGCAAGTGGGTGGCGTCGGCAATCTCGCTACGCATCACGTAGCTGATGCTGTCCTGCATGGCGAATCCGGTGGAGCGCTTGGACCCTGCGACGAGCGTCAAGCGTTCACCGTCCGTGCCGCTCGACGGCGTGCAGGAACGGACATTCAGATGCATGAAGAGCAGTTCGCAGATCCCGGCGGCGCTCCGGAAGGCGTCCCCGACCGCCGTGAATGGATGAGCCACATCGGCATAGACGTCGCCTTCCATCCGACCGGGCAGTTCCCGGGAAATCAGGACCAGCGGCTCACCAAAGGCATTGGCTCGCAACCGGGGATGCAACTCGACGCGCTTGGTGTGCAGTTGCGTGGCCGGGCTCTCGCTCGATGACTCCTCCCGAGCCTGCACGCCCGATCCGGGGCCACACAGCAACAAGGCGAACACACCTGAGGTCAGCAGACGGGACCGTCCCGCCCTCGGGCCGATGCGCCGGGGCAGAAGAACTCGCTCGGCAAGCAGTGGGTTCATCGAATGCAGATGTCCTGATGTTGGCCGGCTTCGGGCAGATCCGCCCTCATCAAGGTGAGGGAGCTCGGCCGATTCGCAAGGCCCAGATGCACCGGACTCGTTCGAAACGTCCCCGGCATTCAGCATCGCGCCGGTTGGCGAGCCTCCCGAGGGGACGGCGCTGGCGCGTTAATGTCCGCGCTCCTCACTGCGGTTACGGTCATTTCCCTGGCCCTGGCCCTGGCCTCGGTTCGGCTCCTGTTTCGGCCGGTCCTCGCGATGAGAGGGTTCGCGCTGATTCGGCGCCGGGGCGTGCTGTTCGCGTTGTGCAGGGCCGGGCTCGGTCCGCTGTGGCTGTTGCGGCTTCGCCGGACTGCGCTGCTCCGGAACGGTCGGGCGCTGCACTGGCCTTTCGACAGCCTTTTCCGACCGGGTCGGTGGACTTCCGCGCTCGAAATCCGATGGCCGCGTGCCTCTGTCCGTGGGAGTTGCCTTCTGTTCGCGTTGAACAGGTGAGGGCGCTGCGGGTTGTTTCTGTTGCGGCGGTCGCTGTACCTGCCGCTGTTGCTGTTCGTGTTGTCGGACGGCGGCGTCACGCGGCTGATAGCGGTAGTTCTGTCCCCGAAGCGCCTGTTGCCGATCGATCTGCTGCGGGTACCGGTCTCCCGAATACTTCCGTTGGTAGGACGGCAGCGGTGCCGGCCGGGGAGCGGAGCGGTGGTTCCACTGGTCCCAGCCACGACGTTGCCGTTCCCAGTCGTTGCCCCAGTGCTCGCCCCAGCGGGGAGGAGCGTCTGCGCGCCAATCGTGGAAGTAGGAAGGGGGCGATCGGTAGTAACGCACCGGGATGCGCAGGACGAAGAGCGGAACGCTCTGGGGTCCCACCAGCCCCCAGGGGCCGTTGTACCAGGAGCTCGCGTACCAGTTGTCGCCCTCGTACACCCAGTACATCCCGTCGTAGAAGAAGAAGTTCGATTCGAGCCGCGGGGCGTAATAGACCGGATAGCCAGGCACCCGAACGAGATCCGGGTAGGCGGGCAGGTTGATGCCGATGCGCACCCCGGGCAGATCGATGCCTATGCCGACGCTGACCTGGGCGGTGGCCGAGGTCACCGAGCAGCACAGCAGCCAGATTCCGATGATCAGGTGACGCATTTCAGTTCTCCGTTGATGTCCCGCGAATGGGTACGCGCTCGCCGCGAAGCGACCCGACTGCTAGGTACGCTTGCCAACCAGCAGCAAGGCGCAGCCCACGACGATCGCGCCGAGTCCGGCCCAGACCGGGACATTGACCGTCTGCTGCTCGCTCAGCGACAACTCGATGGGACCCACCTTGGCTTCATGGGTTTTTTCTGTCCAGCTGAAGCTGCCGTAGGCCAGCCCGAGCGCGCCGGCCAAGATCAGCGCGATACCCAGCATCCTGATTGCATTCATTTCGTCCCCTTTCCGATTTGGGTTGAGCGTCGATGCAAGGTCTCCACTGCGTGGCCCGCAGCCTTGACTAATGCGTCGATCACGGGTCATGAGGCTACGCCGCAGGTGCTCCGGCTTCCGTGCGGTGCCGAACACAGCCATTGCCCGACACGGGGGACACTGCATCCGACGAAATCCGTGCGCATCGAGGAGACACATGCCCCGTCATTCCAACGCTGGCCCGCACGGCGGTGCGGCGCATCTCCGGTATTGGCGACTGTGGTTTGCCTGCGTGCTCGGCTTCGCAGGCTGCAGCAGCTCGCCAGCCATCGTTCCCGAACCGGACCTCGGGCCGGCGCCTGCGGTGCTGCTGCAGGGGTCGCAAGGGCACCTGTCGCCTTCGCGCAGCAAGGCCATCCTGCGGCGGCTGGGCAGCGGCGGCGAGGAAACCGGCATCTTCGACCACCACCTGGCACGCGAACAGGCCATCGTCGGCAGCCCGCTGACCACGGGCAACCGGGTGCTTCTGCTGCAGGACGGACCGGCCACGTACCAGGCGATGCTGGCAGCCATCGTGGCCGCACGCGATCACATCAACATGGAGACCTACATCCTGGACGATGACGATGTGGGGCAACGCTTTGCCCGGGCATTGATCGACAAGCAACGCGAGGGCGTCCAGATCAATCTGATACGCGACAGCTTCGGCACGCTCGGAACGCCGTCGGCCTTTTTCCAGAAACTGAAGGACGCCGGCATCCAGGTGCTCGAATTCAATCCGCTCAATCCGTTGATGGCACGCAAGGACTGGGAGCTGAATCAGCGCGATCACCGCAAGCTGTTGATCGTGGACGGTCGCACGGCTTTCCTCGGCGGCATCAACATCAGCAGCGTCTATTCCGGCGGTTCCTTCAGCCAGGGGATGCGGGCCCGGCCGGCCGGCAACCCGGCCTGGCGGGACACCGACCTGCAGCTCGACGGGCCGGTGGTTGCGGAGCTTCAGTCGCTGTTCCTCGCGACCTGGACTGCACAGAAGGGGCAATCGCTGGCGCCGAGAACCTACTTTCCGCCTTCCGTGAGCGCAGGACGGGAGGTGGTGCGTGCCATCGGCAGCTCACCCGACGAAAGTTTCAGCCAGATCTATGCGACGCTGCTTTCCGCCATCGCCAGTGCCGAAACCAGCGTGCGCCTGACCAACGCCTATTTCGCGCCCGACCCGCGGTTGCTGGCCGCGCTCGAAGCAGCGGTCGGCCGCGGAGTCGACGTGACGCTGATCCTCCCGAGCCAGTCCGATGCCTGGCTCGTGTTTCATGCGGGCCGCGCTTCCTACGAGCAGCTCCTTCGCGCGGGGGTGAAGATCCACGAACGCAAAGGCGTCATCCTGCATTCGAAGACTGCCTTGATCGACGGCGTATGGGCCACGGTCGGATCGACCAACCTCGACTGGCGCAGCTTTGTCCACAACCACGAGCTGAATGCAGTGGTGCTCGGGTCCGACTTCGGCAGGCAGTTGCAGACGATGTTCGACAAGGACCTGGCGGCGTCCGATGCGATCACGCTTGAGAAGTGGCAGCGCCGGCCGCTGCAGTTCCGGCTCAAGGAGTGGCTGGCCAAGCTTTGGGACTACTGGCTGTGAGCCCTGTGGCGACAGCCGTGTTGCCGCGCTGCGAGTTCTGACGCCGCTGGCCCGAGCTGGCCTGTGCTGGTTGGTGATGGACGCCCAGCGCGGATCGTTCCAAACGGGTGCGCATTTGCGCTGCCGATCCAATCTCTCTATTAGTTAACATAATATACATTGTCATCTATTTATAAAATCGCTTCTGAGGCAGCGTCACCGATACCCCCCGACGCGGTAGCAGACCATCAACTCGGCTTGGATCCCGAGGACGTTGCCTGACTCGGGGCCGAATCACCAGGGCAGGATCGCGCGGCGGACCTTCGCGAGTGGCGCATCGTCGTCCAGCGTACCGCCGGCCACGCCGAGACTGCGCCAGAGACTGTCGAGGTCGACCGGCTCGGACGAATCCTTCATGCGCCGGTACAGATCGGTCAGGGTCGTCTGCCCCACCGCCGCATCCGCTGCGCTCAGGATTCGATCGACCGACCAGGCAACCCCGTAGTTGCCGCCGGCAGCCAGCACCCCTTGCAACGCATGCTGCAGCCCCTGTCGCTGCGCGCTGCGATTGAGCATCTCGACGTCGGCCATCAGGCAGAACATCGCACCGCCCCAGTAGGTTCGGCCCCAGGTCGGCGTGTGGTCGAGACCGGCATCACCGGCCTGGGGCTGGCCCTGCGGCATGTCGGCAGCCCAGACACGCCAGACCGTCGCCGGCGGCACCAAGCCGACCCGGCCGCGCGCCACGCTCTCGACATAGGTGGCGACGCCCTCATGCAGCCAGTTCTGCGGTCGCGGAACGCGCGGAATGGCCAGGTGCACCATTTCATGCACCAGCACCCAGTCGTCGATGAACTGCGCCTCGGTGGTCTGGCGCCCGAGCCGGACGCGAATCAGCAGTGACGGCTCGTCGTAGGTGACCCCGCCGCGAACGCCGCTGCCGTCCTCGGGGACGAGCAGCAGTTCGACCTTGGGCACTGGAAAGCGTCCGAAGTAGCGGGCCACCGCGTCGGCAGACGTGTGCACCCAGGTGCGTGCCGCAGCTTGCAAAGTGGGGCTGAAGCCTGGGGCAAATTGCAGTTCGAGCCTGGATCGGAGCACCGACAGGGTCTCGATCACCGGTTGGCCGGTCGGCTGTGAACGCAGGTCGGCCGCCACGGCTTCGAAGGGTCGGCCGAGGGCCATCACCGGCCATGCAGCCTGTGAAATCGCAGCGAGCAACTGGCGTCGCATCGGTGCTTCAAGCCTCGTGGCGGGCGAGCTATCGCCTGTTGAAATCATCGAATCTCCTGGAACGAACGGACTGGGTCGCGAGCAAGGACAGGACCTTACCGGCATCTGCACCGCAGCCGCACCCGGCCCTGAGCAACGGTCGCGAACCTCTCGGCCAACCGGCCGGTGCTGAGTTTCGATGTGTGAAGATCGGCCTCGCACCGAGAGCTTCTCACCAACAAGGGCATGTTCGATGCTTGAGTCGGTGGATGGCAAGTTCGGATGCCGTGCTCGGGGCATGGCGCGGGAAACGGTGGGAAGGGTGCGCGCGATGTGGTCGTGGGGAACAGGCAGAAGGTGGACGAGCGCGAGGCTGCGGGCCGGCGTGCTGGCCGTGGTGCTGATGCCCCTGGCGGCCGGGCCATGCTGCGCGGAGGGCTGGATGCTGACGCTGCTGGACGGCGAGGCCGTGGTCATCGACGGAGCACGCCGACTGACCGCCGGTCCTGGCCTGCGCGTGAGTGCCGGTGCACTGGTCGAGACCAGCGCCAAGACGGCGCTGGTGCGCTTCGAAGGACCGGAGCAGGCGACGATCGACCTCGGCCCCGACACCCGGGCCATGCTCGCGCCGGCAACCGTGGCCTCGCGCGGCAGTCGCCCGCCGGCCGTGTACCTGCAGCAAGGCTCGGTGAAGCTGACCAGCCACGACGGGGCGACCGTGCCGGGCCTGGTCGCGCCGGGGTTGGAGTTGCTGCCGTTCTCGGGCAGCGCCGTGGTGCAGGTCGGCCAGGGCGATCAGGCCGTCTTCGCCGAGGCTGGTCGGCTCGAAGTCGGCGAGCGCCGCGCCGGCAGCGTGCTGCGGGTGCTGAACGCGGGAGAGTTCTACAGCAGAGCGGACACGCGCACGGGCAACATCACGACGCGGCCAACCGCTGACTGGCTGAAAAACGTGCCGCGCGCCTTTCGCGATCCGCTGCCGCTGCGTGCTGTGGCCTTCCGCGACAAGCCGTTCGAGGCTCGTGCCCTGCCCGGCCCGACCTACGAACAGCTGGCGCACTGGCTCGGTGCCGAGCCCTATGTGCGGCGCGACTTCGTGCCGCGCTTCACCCCCCTGACCCGTGACGCCGCCTTCCGGCGCGGCCTGCAATCGCATCTGGCGGCCCACCCCGAATGGGCCGTGGTGCTGAACCCGGACCGCTGAAAATACCCGGCTGACAAGGAGACCGCGCATGAAGCTGCTGGTGAAGTTCAATCTGTTGTTCCTGACTGTGATGCTGCTCGGACTGTTGGTCAGCGGCTACGTCACGCGCAGCTTGCTGCAGGAGAACGCCAAGGAGGAAACGCTGAACAACGCGCGGCTGCTGATCGAGAAGGCGCTGGCCGTGCGCGGCTACACCTCGGGCCAGATCACCAAGCTGCTGGCCACGCAGATGAAGTACGAGTTCCTGCCGCAGTCGGTTCCGAGCTACTCGGCAGTAGAAGTGCTGACGACGCTGCAGTCCAAGTACCCGCAGTTCTCGTACAAGGAAGCGACACTGAACCCGACCAATCCGCGCGACCGCGCCACCGGCTGGGAGGTCGACATCGTCAACCAGTTCCGCAACGGCAGCGAGCTCAAGGAAGTGATCGGCCAGCGCGACACCCCGACTGGGCCCTCGCTGTACATCGCCCGACCGCTGCGCATCAGCAACCCCGCCTGCCTGGAGTGCCACAGCAGCGTCGAGGCGGCGCCCAAGACGCTGGTGGAGCGCTACGGGCCGGCCAATGGCTTCGGTTGGAGCCTCAACGAGGTGGTCGGGGCGCAGATCGTCTCGGTGCCGATGGACGTGCCGCTGCAGCGCGCCGACCGGTCGTTCCGGGTGTTCATGACCGCGCAGGTGGCGGTGTTCGCTGCGGTCGGGATCGTGCTGAACCTGATGATCTGGCTGGTGATCGTGCGTCCGGTGACGAAGCTGTCGTCGCTGGCCGATCGCGTCAGCCAGGGTGAGATGGAAGCCCCGGAGTTCGACACCCGCAGCCGCGACGAGATCGGCAACCTGGCCGCATCGTTCAACCGCATGCGGACCAGCGTGGTCCAGGCCATGCGCATGCTGGACAACTGAGCGGTGGACAAGACCTCGCTGATCGCCCACCCCGAGCGCCTGGGCAAGTACCAGGTCACCGGCGTGCTCGGCGAGGGCGCGATGGGCGTGGTCTACAGGGGATTCGACCCCGGTATCCAGCGCGCGGTGGCACTGAAGACCGTGCGCCGGCAGCTGCTGGAGAACAGCGACCACGGCCCGAGCGTGGTCGCGCGCTTTCGCAACGAGGCCCAGGCAGCCGGACGGCTGTCGCACCCGGGCATCGTTGCCGTGTACGACTATGGCGACGAAGGTGACGTGGCCTACATCGCGATGGAATACGTCGAGGGCAACACCCTGCAGCGCTACATCGCCGGTCAGGTGCACTTCAGCGACAGCGACATCATCAGTGTCGTGGTTCAGCTGCTCGATGCGCTGGATCACGCGCACGACCAGGGCGTGTGGCACCGCGACATCAAGCCTTCCAACATCCTGATGACACGCGACGGACGATTGAAGATCGCCGACTTCGGCATTGCGCGCATCGAATCGGCGCAGTTGACTCTGGTTCACAGCGTCATCGGCACACCCAGCTACATGGCGCCCGAGCAGTTCCAGGGCCACGGCATCGATCGCCGGGTGGACATCTACGCCACCGGTGCGCTGCTTTACCAGCTGCTGGTGGGCAAGCCACCGTTCGTCGGCAGCACCGATTCGCTGGCTTACCGCGTGGTCCACGAAGCACCGGTGCTGCCCTCGGCCGTCGAGGGCTACCGCCGGGGCGCTCAGTACGATTCCGTGCTCGCCGTGGCACTGTCCAAGGATCCGGCCATGCGCTATCCGAGCGCGCAGGCTTTCAAGCTGGCGCTGATCTCGGTCACGGATAACCCCATCTCGGCCACCGTCTCGGATGAAACGATCGTTGCCGTGCCGGCGCGCAGCCCGGCATTGCCTGCGGGCTCGATTCCAGGGCGCGAAGGCAGCGCCGCCGGTAGCCGCCCGAGCGCAGCCACCGGCGATGCACCCTCGAATTGGGAACCCGACTTGCTGGCTCAGGTCGAGGCCAGTCTGGCACGCCATGTCGGCCCGTTGGCGAGCGTTCTGGTGCGACGAACGGCTCGCGAATGCACGGACCTGGCGGCTCTGGTGCTGCGCCTGGCCGACCAGGTCACCAACGTCCAGGCGCGTGAGGCGTTCCTGTCCCAGAGCGCCAAGCATCTGACGCGCAGCGGGACATCCAGTCGGCCCCATGAAGCCGGAATGCGATCGACCAGCAGCCGCGAGGCGGCCGAAGCCAGCCGGGTGGTCACTCCGTTGAGCGACAGCTTCGTCGCTCAGGGCACCAAGTTGCTGGCCACCCACGTCGGGCCGATCGCCAGCGTGCTGGCCAAGCGGGCAGCAGCCCGGGGCGGTGGCAGGGAAGCCTTCGTGCAGGCACTGACCGAAGCCGTGACCGACGCCGCCGCACGCGAGCGACTGCGGGCCGAACTCTCGCGCCTGCCCTGAGGCGCACTGCTGGAGTTCGGCACTTCGGCCGCCCACAGACTGGGTCGGCGCGAATGATCCGAATCGAGACCCAGGGACAGCGCTCGCCCGCCGTCCCCTAACATCCAGCCCGGTCGAGCCCCCCAGTCACGAACACGTCCCCCCCAGTCGCCGATGCCACCCGAATCCGCCAGCAGCATCGCTCCAACCAGGGACCTGACGGCCCACACGCCCATGATGCAGCAATGGCTGCGCATCAAGGCCGACCATCCGGACACACTGGTGTTCTACCGGATGGGCGATTTCTACGAGCTGTTCTTCGACGACGCGCGGCGCGCGAACCGGCTGCTCGACATCACCTTGACCACGCGCGGCCAGAGCGGTGGCGAGCCGGTGGTGATGGCCGGGGTGCCGGTGCATTCGGTCGAGAACTACCTCGCGAAGCTGATCCGGCTCGGCGAGCCGGTCGCGATCTGCGAGCAGGTCGGCGATGTCGCCACCGCCAAGGGTCCGGTCGAGCGCAAGGTGGTGCGCGTCGTCACGCCGGGCACGCTGACCGACACCGAGCTGATGTCGGACAAGGCCGATGCGCTGCTGCTGGCGCTGGCGCAGCACACGCATCGTGGGCAGACGGTGCACGGCCTCGCATGGCTGGCCTTGAGCAGCGGCGAACTCGGCCTGACCGAATGCGCCGATCACGAACTGGCCGGCTGGCTGGCGCGGCTGAACGCGGCCGAGGTACTGGTCGAACGCGAGCACATCCCGCCGGCGCTGTCGGCCACGCGCGCGGCCGTGACGCATCGGCCGGACTGGCAGTTCGATGCGGCGCTCGGCGCGCGCAAGCTCTGCGAACAGTTGCGCGTCGCCAGCTTGGCCGGCTTCAACGCCAGCGAATTGACGGTCGCGCATGCGGCGGCGTCGGCGCTGTTGAGCTATGCCGAACACACGCAAGGCCAGGCGCTGGCGCATGTGCGCACGCTGCAGGTCGAACGGGCCAGCGAGCTGATCGACCTGCCGCCGACCACGCACCGCAACCTGGAGCTGACGCAGACGCTGCGCGGCGAGGACGCGCCGACGCTGCTGTCGCTGATCGACACCTGCCGCACCGGGATGGGAAGCCGGGCTCTGCGCGGCTGGACGACGCGGCCGCTGCGCGATCGCGGTGTCGCGACGCAACGCCACGCGGCGGTCGACGCCTTGATGACGAACGGCGGTGATGCCTTGCGGCAGGCGCTGCGATCGGTGTGCGACGTCGAGCGCATCACCGCACGGATCGCGCTGCGCCAGGTGCGCCCGCGCGAACTGACCGGCCTGCGCGCCACGCTGCGCGCGCTGCCCGAACTGCGTGCGACCGTGCCAGTGGGCGCCTGCGTGCTGCTCGACATGGTCACCGAAGCGCTGAATCCCGAGGCCGGTATCGAAGCGCTGCTGACGACGACCATCGAAGAGGAACCGGCCGTGCTGCTGCGCGACGGCGGCGTGATCGCCGCCGGCTGCGACGCCGCGCTCGACGAACTGCGCGCGATCGCGCAGAACTGCGACGCCTTCCTGCTCGACCTCGAATCGCGCGAACGCGCCCGCACCGGCATCGCCAACCTGCGGGTGCAATTCAACCGCGTGCACGGCTTCTACATCGAGGTCACGCAGGGCCAGGTCGACAAGGTGCCGGCCGATTACCAGCGCCGCCAGACGCTGAAGAACGCCGAGCGCTACATCACGCCCGAGCTGAAGGCCTTCGAGGACAAGGCGCTGTCGGCACAGGAGCGCTCGCTGGCACGCGAGAAATTCCTGTACGAGCAACTGGTCGAGACACTGCAAGCCCACGTCGCCGCACTGTCCGATCTGGCGCGCGCACTCGCCACGCTCGACGCGCTGGCCGCACTGGCCGAACGCGCGGTGACGCTGAACTGGTGCCGCCCGCAGTTCGTGCGCGAGCCGTGCATCGACATCCAGGGCGGCCGCCATCCGGTCGTCGAGGCCCGATTGCAGGAGACCGGTGCCGGCGGCTTCATGGCCAACGACTGCCGGCTCGACGCGACGCGCAGGATGCTGGTGATCACAGGTCCCAACATGGGCGGCAAGAGCACCTACATGCGGCAGGTCGCGCTCATTTGCTTGTTGGCAGCGATGGGGTCGTTCGTGCCCGCCAGCGCCTGCCGGCTCGGGCCGATGGATGCAATCCACACCCGCATCGGCGCCGCCGACGACCTGGCCAATGCACAGTCGACCTTCATGGTCGAGATGACCGAGGCCGCCGCCATCCTGCACGGCGCGACCGCGCAATCGCTGGTGCTGATGGACGAGATCGGCCGCGGCACCTCGACCTTCGACGGCCTGGCGCTCGCCGGCGCGATCGCCAGCCACCTGCACGATCGCAACAACGCGTTCACGCTGTTCGCGACGCACTACTTCGAATTGACCGCTTTTCCGACCAAGCACGAGCGTGCGGTCAACGTGCATGTCTCGGCCGTCGAGAGCCACACCAAGCACGGCGACGACATCGTCTTCCTGCACGACATCCAGCCCGGCCCCGCGAGCCGCAGCTACGGCGTGCAGGTGGCGCGGCTGGCCGGCATGCCGGCGTCGCTGGTGCGCCAGGCGCGCGCCGCGCTCGAGGCGCTCGAATCGCAGCAAAAATCGGGGCAGGCGCAGATCGACCTGTTTGCGCCGCCCGCGCCCGTGGCCGCCACCGAACCGTCGGCGGTCGAACGCGCGCTGGCCCAGATCAACCCCGACGCCCTGACCCCGAAGCAGGCACTCGACGCGCTGTACCGTCTTCAGGCGCTGCAACACCCCACAGAAAGCGACACCGCACCATGACCTATTGCGTAGGCATCAAACTCGACGCGGGGCTGGTCTTCCTGTCCGACTCGCGCACCAACGCCGGCCTGGACCAGATCAGCACCTTCCGCAAGATGATGGTCTACGAGAAGCCGGGCGACCGCTTCATGGTGATGCTGTCGGCCGGCAACCTGTCGATCAGCCAGTCGGTGCGCGAGATCCTGCAGGTCGAGAAGATCGACAACGGCGAAGGCAAACCCATCACGATCTGGAACGCCACCAGCATGTTCGACGCGGTGCGCGTACTCGGCAGCGCGGTGCGGCGCGTCCACGACCAGGACGGCAAGTCGCTGAAGGCCTCGGGCATCGACTTCAACGCATCGATGATCTTCGGCGGTCAGATCAAGGGCGAGGCGATGCGCCTGTTCCTGGTGTATTCGGCCGGCAACTTCATCGAGGCGACGCGCGAGACCTGCTACTTCCAGGTCGGCGAATCGAAGTACGGCAAGCCGGTGCTCGACCGCATGATCACGCCGACGACCCCGCTGGACGAAGCATCGAAGTGCGCGCTGGTGTCGATGGATTCGACGCTGAAATCGAACCTGTCGGTCGGCCTGCCGCTGGACCTGCTGGTGTACGAGAACGATGCATTGCAGTGCGATCAGATCGTCTGCATCGACGAACACAACCCGTACTTCCAGATGATTCGCGGCTCCTGGGGCCAGCGGCTGCGCCAGGTGTTCGAATCGCTCGAAGACCCGCAGTGGGCCGGCAGCGCATCCGCCGAGGGCGCTTCCGGTGCGGCGGCGGCCCATCCGCTGTGCGTCGAATCGACGCGCTACGAGCCGATGCGCAAGATCACGCACCCGGGCGAGAAGATCGTCTGAACCCCCCGCTTCTATAATCATTTTTTCTCTCCACAGCACCCTGGAAAACAGGTGCTGCATGCAATGACCAAGTACGTCTTTGTCACCGGCGGTGTGGTGTCCTCGCTGGGCAAGGGCATTGCGGCGGCCTCGCTGGCTGCGATCCTCGAATCGCGCGGCATCAAGGTAACGCTCATCAAGCTCGACCCCTACCTCAACGTGGATCCGGGCACGATGTCGCCGTTCCAGCACGGCGAGGTCTACGTGACCGACGATGGCGCGGAAACCGACCTCGATCTCGGCCACTACGAACGCTTCATCACCACCCGGATGAAGAAGGCCAACAACTTCACGACCGGCCAGATCTACAAGAGCGTGCTCGAGAAAGAGCGCCGCGGCGACTACCTTGGCAAGACGGTGCAGGTGATCCCGCACGTCACCAACGAGATCCAGGAATTCGTCAAGCGCGGCGCCGGTGTCGGCACCGACCAGGCGGTCGACGTGGCCATCGTCGAGATCGGCGGCACCGTCGGCGACATCGAGTCGCTGCCCTTCCTCGAAGCGGTTCGCCAGATGAGCCTGCGCATGGGGCCGAACAACAGCGCTTTCGTGCACCTGACCTACGTGCCGTGGATCGCGGCTGCGGGCGAGTTGAAGACCAAGCCAACGCAGCACACCGCGCAGAAGCTGCGCGAGATCGGCATCCAGGCCGATGTGCTGCTGTGCCGCGCCGACCGCCGCATCCCCGAGGAAGAGCGCGAGAAGATCTCGCTGTTCACCAACGTCCCGACCTGGGGCGTGATCTCGATGTGGGACGTCGACACCATCTACAAGGTGCCGCGCATCCTGCACGAGCAGGGGCTCGACGGGCTGATCTGCGACAAGCTGCGCATCAACACACCACCGGCCAACCTGACGCGCTGGGACGACCTGGTGCGCGAATTCGAGCACCCCGAGCGCGAACTGACGATCGCGATGTGCGGCAAGTACACCGACCTGTCGGACTCGTACAAGTCGCTCAACGAGGCGCTGCGGCACGCCGGCATGCACAGCCATGCCAAGGTCAACATCGAGTACGTCGACTCGGAGATGCTGAGCGAATCGAACGTGGATCAGCTCTCCGGTTACGACGCGGTGCTGGTGCCCGGTGGTTTCGGCAAGCGCGGCGTCGAGGGCAAGATACTGACCGCGAAATTCGCGCGCGAGCACAAGCTGCCGTACCTGGGCATCTGCCTGGGCATGCAGGTTGCGACGATCGAGTTCGCTCGCCACCAGGCCGGCTTGCCGTTGGCCAACAGCACCGAGTTTGAACCCGAGACGCCGCATCCGGTGATCGCCTTGATCGAGGAATGGCAGGACGCCGACGGCTCGATCCAGAAGCGCAGCAGCAGCTCCGACCTGGGCGGCACGATGCGTCTGGGCGCGCAGAGTTCGGACGTCAAGCCCGGCACGCTCGCCCATGAGATCTACGGCGACGTGGTCACCGAGCGCCATCGGCACCGCTACGAAGCCAACGTGAATTACCTCGATCAGCTGAGTGCAGCGGGTCTGGTGATCTCCGCGCTGACCCAGCGCGAGAAGCTCACCGAAATCGTCGAGTTGCCGCGCAGCGTGCACCCGTGGTTCATGGGCGTGCAGTTCCACCCGGAGTTCAAGTCGACGCCGTGGAGCGGGCACCCGCTGTTCAACTCGTTCATATTGGCGGCGCTGGCGCATCAACGCGAGCGCGCATTGAAAGCAGCCGCATGAAAATGTGCGGCCATGACGTGGGCCTCACGCACCCGTTTTTCCTGATCGCCGGCCCCTGCGTGGTCGAGTCCGAGCAACTGCAGATGGACGTGGCCGGCGCGCTGAAAGAGATGACCGCGAAGCTCGGCATCCCGTTCATCTTCAAGAGCAGCTACGACAAGGCCAACCGCTCCAGCGGCAGCACCTTCCGCGGCCCGGGCCTGGAGCGCGGGCTTGAAATATTGGCGAAGGTCAGGCGCGAGCTGGGTGTGCCGCTGCTGACCGATGTGCACAGCATCGACCAGATCGTTGCAGTGTCCGCAGTCGTCGACGTATTGCAAACGCCGGCCTTCCTGTGCCGCCAGACCGACTTCATCCGCGCGGTGGCGCAATCGGGCAAGCCGGTGAACATCAAGAAAGGCCAGTTCCTCGCGCCGCATGACATGCGCAACGTGATCGACAAGGCCCGCGCCGCTGCGCGCGAGAAAGGCCTGCCCGAAGACAACTTCATGGCCTGCGAACGCGGGGTGAGCTTCGGCTACAACAACCTGGTGAGCGACATGCGCTCGCTGGCGATCATGCGCGAGACCGGTGCGCCGGTGGTCTTCGATGCAACGCACTCGGTGCAGCTGCCGGGCGGCCAAGGCACCAGCAGTGGCGGCCAGCGCGAGTTCGTGCCGGTGCTGGCACGTGCGGCGATCGCGGTCGGCGTGGCGGGCGTGTTCATGGAAACCCACCCGGACCCGACGAACGCGATGAGCGACGGCCCCAACGCGGTGCCGCTGAAGCACATGCGTGCGCTGCTCGAACAGCTGGTGTCGCTGGACCGCGTGGTCAAGCAGCAACCGCTGCTCGAGAACGATTTCAGCTGCTGAGCTCAGCGCCCTCCCCGGCTGCCCCTCACCGCACCGAATTTTTTGCATCAACCATCTTGAGGAAGAACCCATGAGTGCGATCGTTGACATCGTCGGCAGAGAGATCCTGGACAGCCGCGGCAACCCGACCGTCGAATGCGACGTGCTGCTCGAATCGGGCGTGATGGGCCGCGCGGCGGTGCCGTCGGGCGCATCGACCGGCTCGCGCGAAGCGAACGAGCTGCGTGACGGCGATCCGAAACGCTACCTCGGCAAGGGCGTGATGCGTGCCGTCGAGCATGTCAACACCGAAATCAGCGAGGCCGTGCTCGGGCTCGACGCGAGCGAACAGGCGTTCCTCGATCGCACCATGATCGACCTCGACGGCACCGACAACAAGAGCCGCCTGGGCGCCAATGCGATCCTCGCGGTCAGCATGGCCGTGGCCCGCGCCGCAGCAGAAGAAAGCGGCCTGCCGCTGTACCGCTACTTCGGCGGATCGGGCGGCATGCAGCTGCCGGTGCCGATGATGAACGTCATCAATGGCGGCGCGCACGCAAACAACAACCTCGACCTGCAAGAGCTGATGATCATTCCGGTGGGCGCACCGAGCTTCCGCGAAGCGGTGCGCTATGGCGCCGAGGTTTTCCACGCGCTGAAGAAGATCATCCACGGCAAGAACATGAGCACCGCCGTCGGCGACGAGGGCGGCTTCGCTCCCAGCGTGGCGAGCCACGAAGCGGCGATCCAACTGATCCTCGAGGCGATCGACAAGGCCGGCTACACCGCTGGCGAGCAGATCGCGATCGGCCTAGACTGCGCCGCGAGCGAGTTCTACAAGGACGGCAAGTACGTGCTGGGCAGCGAGAACCTGTCGCTGTCCGCGCCCGAGTGGACCGACATCCTCGCGACCTGGGTCGACAAGTACCCGATCATCAGCATCGAGGACGGCATGGCCGAGAACGACTGGGACGGCTGGAAGCACCTGACCGATCGCCTCGGCAGCAAGGTGCAGATCGTCGGCGACGATCTGTTCGTCACCAACACCGCGATCCTGAAGGAAGGCATCGAGAAGCGCATCGCCAACTCGATCCTGATCAAGATTAACCAGATCGGCACGCTGACCGAAACCTTCGCCGCGATCGAGATGGCCAAGCGCGCCAACTACACCGCGGTGATCAGCCACCGCTCCGGTGAGACCGAGGACTCGACCATCGCCGACATCGCGGTGGGCACCAACGCCGGCCAGATCAAGACCGGCTCGATGAGCCGCAGCGACCGCATGGCGAAGTACAACCAACTGCTGCGCATCGAGGAAGATCTGGGCGACGTCGCCAGCTACCCGGGTCGCAGCGCGTTCTACAACCTGCGCTGAGCGCGGGATCGCTTTC
>JAURWR010000124.1 GCA_030654805.1 Burkholderiaceae bacterium | reverse complement strand
GTCGGCCACGTTCCAGGCGCTGACGATGATGCGGCGCGAATCAGGGTTGGTCTTCAGCGTGCGGATCACGTCGGCGATCTGGTCGATGTGACCACCGTCGGGTGTCGGCCAACTGCGCCATTGCACGCCGTAGACCGGGCCAAGATCGCCGTCGGGCTTCGCCCATTCGTCCCAGATCGTCACGCCGCGGTCCTGCAGCCAGCGTGCGTTGCCGTCGCCGCGAAGGAACCACAGCAATTCGAGGATCACCGACTTCAGGTGCACCTTCTTCGTCGTGATCAGCGGAAAGCCGGCGTTCAGATCGAAGCGCATCTGGTGGCCGAAGACGCTTTTCGTGCCCGTGCCGGTGCGGTCCGGCTTGAACACACCGTGGTCGCGCACCAAGCGCATCAGGTCTTCATAGGGGCTGTTCATGCCGCGTCCGGGTCAACTGGAAAGCTCCGGATTATCTCCGTGCGCCCCCATGGCCATGGGGGGCGGGCCGACCCCTTTTGCCGGCGTCAGGCCGCTGGTTCGCGCAGGAAGATCTCGACGCGGCGGTTCTGTGCTCGGCCGGCTTCGGTGGCATTGTCGGCCACCGGTTCGTTCTTGCCGCGGCCGGTGGTCTCGACCCGTGTGACGGCGACGCCGCGGATCACCAGGTAGTCGCGCACGCTTTCGGCACGCTCGACCGACAGCGGGTTGTTGATCGCGTCGTTGCCGCTGCTGTCCGTGTGGCCGACGATCAGCAGACGTGCCTGCGGATCTTCGCGCAGGCTGTTGGCGAACGTGTCGAGCACGCTGCGCAACTGCGGCTTGATCGCATAACTGTTGACGTCGAACGAGATGTCGTTCGGGATGTTGAGCTTCAGCTGGTTGTCTGCCGTGCGGCTCACCTCGACCCCGGTGCCCTGGGTGGCTTGCTCCATCGCCTGCTTGCGGTCTTCCATGCGCTTGGACCACAGGTTGCCCGCGATGGCACCCACGACGCCGCCGATCACCGCGCCGGTGCCGGCCCGTCCGCCCGTCACGGCACCGAGCACCGCACCGCTGGCGGCGCCGATGCCCGCGCCCTGGGCCGTGCCTCGCTGCTCTGCGTTCATGTTGGCGCAGCCGCCCAGCAACAGCGCGGTGGCGGCCAGGGTCCAGACGGGTCGGTTCAGTGATGGATGGATGTTCATGAGGTTCTCTCGAGGCGGTGGATCGTTGCTCTGTGCAACAGATCCTTGATCTTGCTTGGACATGTCACTTCGCGCTGTCGGAACTGGCACAGCGTGCGTGTCGGCGGCTGCCTACGTGATCGTCAAAAACCGGTGAACAAGAAATCAAGAGCGTCGTCGATGACCAGACGCCGGTGTTTCAAGGACGCCACCGGCCGCCGCAACAAGGCCAGAGGGAAGGTGGCGATGTTTGCCGCATCGGCATAGACAGGTATTCCATCGACATCGAACTCGGGATTGAGGCACTGCTTCAACGGCCGCTTGGGTGCCGCGCGACACAGCGGCACGATGACTCGCGTGCCCAGTGCCTGCAAGTGATCGGCCTGCACGTCCAACCAGAACGGGGTGTGCTTGCGCTCGTCAGCGATGGGGTTGACATAGACGTCGAAGCGAGCCATCAGCGTGGCAGCACTTTCGATTCGGTATCCGCGGCCAGATGCTTTCGAATCCGCTGCGACAGCGTGCCGTCGCGTTCGATGCGTGCGTTGTAGTGCGCTATTGCTTCGGCGTTCTCGGCGTTCCAGCGCTCGAAATAGCGCTTGCGCACTTCTTCGGCCAGCAGGGTGTCGACGGTTTGCGACAGGTTCATGCCCAGCTCGCGTGCCATCTCCAGCACCTTGGCGTTCAGGCTCAGGTTGGTCGGGCGCTTGGGTGAATCGTCGAATCGAAGCATGGTGACTCTCCATCCATCGTGCGCATGATCTATGCGCTATTGGTATAGATTCTATGCATCGAACTGCAATTTCGCCAGCCGCGCATACAGGCCTCCGGCCGCGCTCAGCGTGGCGTGCGTACCGCTTTCGACGATGCGTCCGCCGTCCATCACCACGATGCGGTCGGCGCGCTGCACCGTCGACAGGCGGTGCGCGATGACGAGGGTGGTGCGGTCCCTCATCGCCGATTCGAGCGCCGCCTGCACCATGCGTTCGCTCTCGGCGTCGAGCGCGCTGGTGGCCTCGTCGAGCAGCAGCAGCGGCGGGTTCTTCAGCATCGCGCGGGCGATGCTGATGCGCTGGCGCTGGCCGCCCGACACGCGCACGCCGCGCTCGCCGAGGAAGGTCTGGTAGCCCTCGGGCAGGGCGCTGATGAAGTCGTGCGCGAAGGCGGCCTTCGCGGCAGCAATCACTTCCGCGTCGCTGGCTTCCGGTCGGCCATAGCGGATGTTCTCCATCGCGTTGGCCGAGAAGATCACGCTGTCCTGCGGAACGATGCCGATGCGCCCGCGCAGATCGGCCAAGGCCAGCTCGCGCACCGGCACGCCGTCGATGCGCACCGTGCCCTCGGCCACGTCGTAGAAGCGCAGCAGCAACTGGAACACCGTGCTCTTGCCGGCGCCGCTCGGCCCGACCAGCGCCACGGTCTCACCGGCAGCGATCTGCAGGCTGAAGTCGGCCAGTGCCGCCTGCTTCGGACGCGACGGATAGCGAAACGTGACCGCTTCCAGCGCCAGTGACGAGCCGCGCTCCACCGGGGGCAGGGCGCGTGGTGCGGCCGGCGAGCGGATCGGCGATTCGGTCGCCAGCAGTTCCATCAGGCGCTCGGTCGCACCTGCCGCGCGCAGCAGGTCGCCGTAGACCTCGGCCAGCACCGCGACGCCGCTGACCAGGATGATCACGTAGACCACCGTCTGCCCCAGGTGGCCGGCGGTGATGTCGCCGCGCACCACCGCCTGCGTGCCTTGATACAGGCCCCAGAGCAGCGCGCCGAAGGTGGCCGTGATGATGAAGCCGACCAGGATCGAGCGCATGCGCGTGCGGCTGACCGCGGTGGCGAAGGCGTTGGCGGTCGACACGTCGAAGCGTTCGGCTTCGCGGGCCTCCTGCGTGTAGCTCTGCACCACCGGGATCGCGTTCAGCACCTCGGCGGCGATCGCGCTCGAGTCGGCCACGCGGTCCTGGCTGGCGCGGCTGAGCTTGCGGATGCGGCGGCCGAAGTAGACCGATGGCAGCACCACCAGCACCAGGATGCCGAGCACCTGCGCCATCACGACCGGGTTGGTGACGATCAGCATCGTCATCGCGCCGATGCACATCACGCCGTTGCGCAGCCCCATGCTGAGCGACGAGCCGACGACCGTCTGCACCAGCGTGGTGTCGGTGGTCAGCCGCGACAGCACCTCGCCGGTCTGCGTGGTCTCGAAGAACTCGGGGCTCTGCTTGACCACGTGGGCGTACACCGCATTGCGCAGGTCGGCGGTGACGCGCTCGCCGAGCCAGGTGACCATGTAGAAGCGCAGCGCCGAGAACAACCCGAGCGCCGCGCCGACGCCGAACAGCGCGAAGAAGTGTTCGCGCAGCGCCATCACCCGCTGGCCGGGATCGGCCTCGACGATGCCCTGGTCGATCAGCGACTTCAGCGCGACCGGGAAGACCAGCGTGCTGACCGCAGCCATCACCAGGAAGACGACAGCCCACGCGATGCGGGTGCGGTAGGGCCGCAGGAACGGCGCCAGGCCGCTGAGCGAGCGGACGTTCTTGCTCGGCGGCGGGGCGGTTGCATTGCCGCGAGGCGCAGCGATTGCTGGTGTCGCGCTAGGGGACGGATTCGAGGACATCGGTCGAGTCTACTGATGGGGCCTGCCAGGGTCGGAACCCCTGTCCACGGGCAAGCAAGGGGTCTGCTCGACGTTCTGTCTGTTTCGTGTCCGACCTGACGGGGTGCAGTCCAGCGGTTTCTGCGTGCCGAGAGCTACAGCGACAGCTTTCCCGCGTAGCCGGTCATCTCCAGGTAGCCGCGACCGATTCGGCGGCCTTGCTCATCCTGCAGTTCGCTCAGGCCTTCCCAGTAGATCGATCCGGTGCTGGCGCGACTGTCGAGTTCCTGCGCGTCGAGCAGCGCCTTCACGCGGAAGCGGCCGGATGCGGTGTCCAGCGTCCATTCGACCGGGTAGCGAGCCCGCGAGCCGGGGCTGGTCCACAGCCGGCCCGGCGTGAGTCGCACTTCGGCGGTCGCGAAATTTCGCACCGCGCCGCCAGCAGGCCGGAAGCTGCCGCCAGCGTAGACCGTGCTGCCGTCGGCGCCGCGCAGGCGGAACGCGGTCAGCGCGCTGCCGTCGTCGAGGTTCATGCCGATCCAGTCCCAGCCGACTGCTGCGGGGTCGAGCAGCGAGTTGCTCCATTCGTGGTCGAGCCATGCGCTTCCGCGCACGGGCTGATGCTTCCCGTCGCGGGTCAATGTTCCGCTGACCGCCAGCTGCGGCTGGCTGTAGTAGTGGCTGGCCTGCAACGGTCGTGGCCCCTTGCGCGAGTAGCCGGCGTCGCCCTGCAACAGCAGCGCTTGCGTGGTGTCGAGCTGGAAATCGAAGCCGAAGCCGGCGGTGTCGCTGCTCACCTGGGCGCGGTAGCGGCTTGCGCCGTCATGTTCGACCCGCGCGAGCCGCCAATCACGCAATGTCAGCGCGGTGTCGCCGACAGCCGCTTCGGCGATGCCGAAACCCGCGCGAGCGATGCGCTGGTCGTGCAGCAGGCGGCCGCGCTTCAGGTCGGTGAGAGCCGCATGCGCGAACACCAGTTGCCGCGCGGCAAAGCGGCTCGGGTGATCGGCGGAAATTTCTGTGCGCGAGCGGAAGAAGGTCACCTGGAAGCCGAAGATGCCTGCGGGATCGGGACGTCCTCCGGCGGGTTCGGTGCCGGTCTCCGGTTGCACCGCCCCGGTGACATACCACCACTCAAGGCGAGTGTCAGGGTGCGAGCCGTGGTCGGCGGGAAACACGAGCGGCCGAGGCTGCACGCCGGTGGTGGCGGGACCGGCAAGCGTGGGTGAGGCCGAGCCGAACCACAGCGTCGGCAGCGCCGCGAGGCCTTGCAGCACCCGCCGTCGACCCGCAGCAGACCGGGTGATGGGCGCGTCGAGAAACGGCGTGTCACGAGAAATCACGCGAAGAAGCATCGCACAGCCGCGCCGACGCCCCGGGCCTGACCGACAATGCCCGGTTGCCCTCCCGACTGCGCTGTCCGATGCCCGATTTCTCACTGCCTGCCGACTTCGATCTCAGCGATCACTTCGATCACCCGACGCTGATGCGGGCCATCGGCCTGAAACCCGCGCAGGCGCTGCTGTCGGAGCACGAGGACAGTGGCCGGCTGCACACCCGATTGCGCGGCAGCGGAACCGAGATCTACGAGCAGACGATCAGCTTTTTCATCGATCCGAGGACCGGGCTGCACCTGCGCGGTCTCTGCACCTGCCCGGTGGGCTTCAACTGCAAGCACGTGGCGGCGGCGCTGATGGCGCACGAGGCCGCGCTGGCGCTGGCGCGTCGGCTCGGGGTGAGCGATGCCGAGGGGGTCGCGGCCGAACCTCCGGCCACCGCGTCGTTTGCGTCCGCAGGGCTGCCGGCGGTGGCCCGTGCCGGCCGGCCCGACGCTGTTGGCGACGCCCGTGCGATGCCCGCATCGACCGTGTTGCCGCATGCGCTGGAAACCTGGCTGGGCAGCCTGGGCAGTTCGAGGGGCGCGGGCGACGCTCGCGCGTACGACGACCGTCCCGCAGCATCCGAGCCGACCGGGGCATCGAACAAGCGCCTGATGTACGTGCTCTGCTGCGCCGAAGCCCGGTTGTCGCTCAAGCTGCATCTGGGCAGCGCGCGGCGCAACGGCGAGATCAGCCGGCATCACCCGCATGCGCCGGGTGTCGCCGACATGCTGCGCACCAAGCCTTCGTATGTCGGGCCCGCCGACGAGGCGTTGCTGGCGGCGCTGCTGCCGTTCACGTTGAACCGCGTCGGCGGCCCGGTGCCGTTGCGTGGTCGCACCGCCGCCGCCACGCTGCAGCAGCTGGTTCGGGCCGGTGCCTGCTGGTTCGTCGGCGACGAAGACGCGCTGCCCGCCACGCCGCCCGGCCCGCCGCTCACCTGGGTCGACGAGCCGCTCGAACTGCGTCTGCGGTGGTGCACCGACGAGCACGGTCACTGGCTGACGCGCTGGGAAGCCGAACGCGCGGCCGGTGACGAAGGGGCTGCCGGCGGCCCACCGCTGGCCGTCGATGCGCTGGTGCTGCTGCCGGAGCCGCACGTGTTCGCCCGCGATGCCCGCAGCCGACCCAGCGTGCGACCGGCCGACGTGTCCGCCAGCGGCCTGACCCCGGCGACGATCCGCTGGCTGGCCGGCATGCCGGCGGTGCCGAACCACGCCTTGCCATCACTGGTGAACCGCTTGCGTGCGCTCGGTCTGGCACATCAGGTGGTGCTGCCGCTGCCCGAGGAGCATGCGCAGCCCTTGCAGGAACTCGGCGAACTGCCGCTGCAACCGGTGTTGCGGCTGCTGACCTGTCCCAACGTGCCGTCGGAAACCTGGCTCGAGGGTCACCAGCGTCCACCGCCGGCCGGTCAACCCCTGCGCCAGGCGGCCGTGCAGCTGGTGCTGCGCTACGAACTGGCGGCGCCCGGAGAAGTGCGGCGAAGCACCTCGTCTGTCGACTTCAACTTCCCGGCCGGCGCGTCCGACGTGGCCTTCATCGAACAGCCCGATCCGGCGCGACCGGGGCAAACCCGGCTGGTGCGATTCCGTCGCAACGCGCAGGCCGAGGCGCAGGCCACGCAGCGGCTGTTCGAGCAGCTCGAGCTGCGGCCCTGGAGCCGCGTCGCCGCCTTCGCGCTCGACCGCATGGCGGCGCTGAAGGCCGGTCGCCTGCAGGCGTCGGCGCTGCCGCCGGCCCTCGAGGACGGGCTGCTGATGCTGGTGCCGACCTCGCGCGATCAGTGGCCCACGCTGCTCAGCTTCCACATGCCGGCCCTGCAGGCCGATGGTTGGCGTGTCGAGCGGGCCGACGACTTCCCGTTCGAGGTCTACGAGGCCGACGATTTCGAGTTGAGCCTGGCCGAGGCCACCGAAGGCGGCACCGACTGGTTCCGCATCGGCCTGAAGGTCAGCGTCGGCGGCACGCCGGTCGATCTGGTGCCGCTGCTGGTCGGGCTGGTGCAGGCCGGCTGGCTGAAGCTGGAGGCGTCGTTGCGCGAGCCCGACGGCGAGGTGCTGCTGCCCTGGCCGGAAGACACCGAACCGGCGGTCGGTGCAGCACATCGTGCCCCGGGGCTGCGCCGTGAGCGGCTCCTGCGCCTGCCGGTCGCGCGGATCGCGCCGCTGGTGGCGTGGCTGCGCGGCGTCTTCAACACCAGCGGGTTCAGTGCCGGCGAGCCGAAGGTCTCGCGCTTCGAGCTGGGTGCGATCGAGACGCTGTCCGCCGGCTTGGCGCTGCGTGCGCCGCCCGCGCTCGACCGGCTGCTCGAACAACTTCGCTTGCTGCGCACCGGCGAGGGCCTGCCAGCCGTGGCGGTGTCGCCGAACGTGCAGGCGCAACTGCGGCCGTATCAGCTCGACGGCCTGGCCTGGATGGACTTCCTTCGCCGCGCCGGCTTCGGTGGCGTGCTGGCCGACGACATGGGGCTGGGCAAGACCCTGCAGACGCTGGCGCTGCTGCAGGCCGAACTCGACGCAGGCCGGCTCGACCGACCCAGTCTGGTGGTGGTGCCGACCAGCCTGCTGGAAAACTGGCAGGCCGAGGCCACGCGCTTCACACCGCAGCTGCGCATGCTGGTGTTGCACGGCAAGCACCGTTCGCAACAGTTCAAGGGCATTGCCAGCGCGCACGTGGTCGTCACCAGCTACCCGCTGGCGGTGCGCGACATGGCGCAACTCGCCAGCCACAGCTGGCACTACCTGGTGCTCGACGAAGCGCAGCGCATCAAGAACAGCCGCAGCCTCGCGACGCTGGCGCTGAAGGGCCTGAACGCACGCCACCGGCTGTGCCTGTCGGGCACGCCGCTGGAGAACCACCTGGGCGAGTTGTGGAGCCTGATGGATTTCGTCAGCCCGGGCCTGCTCGGCAACGAGGCGCAGTTCCGAGAGCACTACCGCAACCCGATCGAGAAACGTCAGGAATCTCTGCAGGCCGAGCACCTGGCGCGTCGTGTGCGGCCGTTCATCCTGCGGCGCACCAAGCTGCAGGTGGCGCAGGACCTGCCGGAGAAGACCGAGACGCTGCTGCGCGTCGAGCTCGACGGCACGCAACGCGACCTGTACGAAACCGTGCGTGCGACGATGGACAGCAAGCTGCGCGAGGCGATTGCCAAGCAGGGCCTCGCGCGCAGCCAGATCGTGGTGCTTGACGCATTGCTGAAGCTGCGTCAGGTGTGTTGTGATCCGCGGCTGCTGAAGCTGCGCGCCGCATCGACCGAAGACGACGAGGCGCTGCCCGCTGCGGAAGGCGACGGCGCGGGGGCCGTGCTGGCCGAAAGACCGGTGCACCGCCACGCGACATCGACGGCGCCCTCGGCCAAGCTCGAACTGCTGCGCGATCTGCTGCCGACGCTGGTCGAGGATGGGCGGCGCATCCTGGTGTTCTCGCAGTTCACCGAGATGCTGGCGCTGATCGAACCCGAGCTGACGCGGCTGAATCTGGCGTACATCAAGCTCACCGGCGACACGGTGAACCGGGGCGAGGTGGTGCGGTCGTTCCAGGAAGGCGACACGCCGATCTTCCTGATCAGCCTGAAGGCCGGTGGCGTCGGCCTCAACCTGACCGCCGCCGACACCGTGATCCTGTACGACCCGTGGTGGAACCCGGCTGTCGAGCAGCAGGCGATCGACCGCGCCTCCCGCATCGGACAGGGCAAGCCGGTGTTCGTCTACAAGCTGGTGGCCAGCGGCACGGTCGAGGAGAAGATGCTCGAACTGCAGGCGCGCAAGGCCGGGCTGGCCGATTCGCTGCTCTCCGGCGTGGCCGGAACCGCCGCGCTGACGGCGCAGGACTTCGACGAACTGTTCAAGCCGCTCGGGGCGGGATAGAGGTGGGATAGAGGCGGGTCGAGTCTGCCTGCCGCGATCCCGGCAGGCTCGACCTATTTCTTGGTCGTCACCCGGTTTCCGATGACGCCGCCGACCATGGCTCCGCCCACCGTTCCGATGGTGCTGCCCCCGGTCAGCACCGCACCGGCGACGCCGCCGATCCCGGCACCCACGGCGGTGTTCTGTTCCCGATGGCTGAGGTGACCGCACGCGGTGGCCGAGAGCGCCAGCAGCAATGCAGAGGCCGAGAGCATCCGGCGAGAGTTTTCAAGTGATTTGTGCATGAGAGATCGGGTTGTTGGCGGCGACAACTGCATTGCCCCAGGTTGGGGTCGATGATGCCCTGCATCCCCTGTGCACCCGCCCGCAGATGTCGTAAGACCGGTAAGCAGTTGATGCCAGCGGGCCGGGCCGCCGCGCGCAGTCGGCGGCCGGGCGTCTTACTTTTTCTTCGGATCGACGGCGTTTCCGATCACGCCGCCGACGACGGCACCGCCCACCGTGCCGATCGTGCTGCCACCGGTCAGCACCGCACCGGCGACACCGCCGACGCCGGCGCCGATGGCGGTGTTCTCGTCGCGGGGGCTCATGCTGCCGCAGCCGGTCGCCAGCAAGGCAGTCAGCAAGGCAGTGGACATCACGGCGTAACGTGAGGGGGAAAGGGGCTTGTTCATGTGCATCTCCGGAATCGGGGCCAGGGATCGGCCCTCGGAGATCGAGAATGCGCGCCGCCGTGGGTCTGCGCCATCGTCAGCCGGCCCGCCTTGTTGTCAGCGGTGGCCTACGCTGGCATCGGATGAATCGACGCGACTGCTTCCCTGTGCCGCGTTCAGCGCGCGTCGTCGATCCCTGCCGTTTCGATCCCGGCGGATTCGCGTTCGATGGCGTCGATCGCACACAGCGCGGCGAGCCGCTGGCGCGTTCCAGGGTGGGTGGCGCTGTCGCGATGGAAGCCGAACCGTGAAAGCGCCGACAGTGCATGCGCGTCGGCATAGCCCAGCTCACGCAGAGTGCGCAGTGCGAACGCATCCGCATCGAATTCCTGTCGACGCACCATCCCGGAGGCTGCGCGGCCCAGGGCATCCGAAACAGCATCGGTCTTCGCCTGCGTCACTTTCCCAGGGATGTACTGCTGATAGAGGTTGCCCATCTGCGACCAGTGACCCAGGACCACATGACCCAGTTCGTGCGCGAGGATGAACATCCGCTCGCCTTCAGGCAGGGCAGCCAGCGCTTCGTTGGCCACAACGATGCGTCCGTGCACCGTTTCCGCCACCGTATCGCCACTGACGATGCGCAACTCGATCGGCTGGTGCAGTTCAAGCGCGCGGACCAGTCGCTGCAAGCTGAGATGAACCACCACGGCGGCCGGCGTGCCGCGCTCGGCTGTGGGCAGGCTGTCGAGGCGCGCCTGCTGAGATCGGTGCAGCACCTGAGTGATCCCCGGAGCGAAATTCGATCCTGGAGTCCGGCTGGGGCTGTGCGGGCGATCACCCGCGTTGGCGGCGTGACTCGGCCAGATCAAGGCCGACATCCAGAGTAACCAGAGCATCCGACGCATGCTGCACCCCCTTCATCGGACCGACGCGGGGGTCGGTCACGTTCGGGGCGATGCAACCTGCATGCCAGATTAAGGGTTAATACCTATTATTCGGGTTTTGTCGTCCGAATCGCTGCAGTAGGCGCACCTGCTGCCTGTGCGACCGCATCGTCGCGGCAAGAGGAGGCCAGGAGCTGCCAGCCCGCCGTGCCCAGAGCCTCCATCGTCGCGATGTTGGTCTCGTAGATCGCCTCGGCCTCGGGGAAGGCCTGCACCGCGCGGTCGAGGCTCTCCTCACGCAGCAGGTGCAGCGTGGGGTAGGGCGATCGGTTGGTGGCGTTGGTCACGTCGTCGGGCTCGGTGCCGGCGAACTGGTAATCCGGGTGGAAGCTGGCGAGCTGCAGCACGCCATCGCAGCCCAGCTCCTCCAGCGCCGCTTCGGCGATGTCCAAAAAGTCGTTGTAATCACCAAAATCCGTCAACACCTGCGGATGCACGAGCAGCGTGGTTTCACACTGCGTCGGGTCGGTATCTAGCAGACGTTGCGCTTCGCCACACAGTGCCCGCAGCAGTGTCTCGATGTCGGCGGCGTCACTGACCACGCAGCGGATCTGGCCCTTGACCCGCACCGCGCGGGCGAACGGGCACAGGTTCAGCCCGATGACGGCACGGTCGACCCAGGCCAGGGTCTCGGCCGCCGCCACCGATGCGTCAGGGCTTGCCGCCACCGGTGACGGCGCTGGCCACTGCGTTCGCGAGGAGCTGGTTCGGCAACCGCAGCGTGATGTCGATCGAGCCGACACGCAGCACCAGCACCGGTCCTTCTGCGTTTGCACGGACGACAACCTCGTCTGCGGCCATCTGCACCGATTCACTTGGCACGGTCTCGGACAAAGGCTTGCGGTCGGGCTGCTCGGTGCCCATCGCCTGGGCGCTGGCGAGCACCGCGCGCGACAACAGTTCGAGACCGGTGCTGTCCAGTTCGAGCGGGAAGATCAGGTCGTTGTCCATGACCAGTTCGAACAGCACCGCAGTGCCGTCGTCGGCCAGGATGGCTTCATTGATGCCGATGCAACGCAGGGGAGGAATGGAAGACATGGTTTTGTATTGCTCAGCGCAAATTAGGAGGACATGTATGTTGCCACGGGGGTTGGCGCCCCGGGATCGGTGAAAGTCATCACCGTGCGCGCTCTTGGCGTCGGATGCTTCGGGTCGAGCTAGGGTGCTTCCCCAGCGGTTTCGGTAGACGCTGCCGGTTCGGGAACCCAGTGCCCATCGATCAGGTGTTCATTGGGACGGAATTGGGCCTTGTACGACATCTTGGGGCTGGCGCCAATCCAGTAGCCCAGATACAGGTGAGGCAGCTTCAGCAGCCTCGCCTGTTCGATCTGCCACATGATGTTGTAGGTGCCGTAGCTCTTGTGCGGTTCTGGTTCGTAGAAGGTGTAGACCGCAGACAGGCCGTCGTTCAGGATGTCGAGGATCGACACCATCTTCAGCGCGCCCAGCCGGTCCGGCTCGCTGTCCTTCGCAGGCTCACGAAACTCAACCAATCGCGAATTGACCCGGCTCTGCAGCAGGAACTGCGTGTACTGGTCGATGCTGTCGTTGTCCATGCCGCCGCCGGTGTGTCGGCCTGACTGGTACCGCAGGTACAGCTGATAGTGCTCCTGGACGAAGCCCAGGCGCAGCACGCGTGCCTCCAGGGGGCCGTGTGCCTTGAAGGCGCGACGCTGGCTGCGCGTCGGCTCGAAGGTCTTGACCGGCACCCTCAACGGGACACAGGCGCTGCACTCTTCGCAATTTGGTCGATAGGTGAACATGCCGCTGCGCCGGAAGCCATTGGTCACCAAACCCGAATAGACATCGGACTGGATCACATGGCTGGGCGTGGCGACCTGAGACCTCGCCATCCGGCCTTCCAGGTAGCTGCAAGGGTAGGCGGCCGTGGAGTAGAACTGCAGCGTCTCGAACGGAAGTTCTTGCGGGTGGGTCACGAATGGCCTTCGTCGAGAAATTCCTCGGTTGCAGTGAGCGTCGTGAGACGAGCCCAGAGGCGTTGATGATAATTCCAGCGTGTCACCGGAGGTGCCGGCAGGCGTGTCGCGATTGCGGCTTCGAACACGTTGCGAGGTACTTCTCGCCCGCCCATCGACACGAGATGGCCGGTGCGTTGCTGGCAGTCGATCAGGTCGATTCCGTGCTCGCGACAAAAGCAGACCAGTGCGGCCAGTGCGATCTTCGATGCGTCGGTGCGCCGGGAAAACATCGACTCTCCGAAGAACATGCGCCCGATGCCGATGCCGTACAGACCGCCGACGAGTTCACCATCGATCCACGTCTCGAAGCTGTGCACCACGCCCAGTGCGTGCCAGCGTGTGTAGGCCGCGACCATTTCCGGAACGATCCAGGTGCCGTCCTGTCCCTCGCGCGGACTGGACGCGCAGGCGGCGATGACCTGCTCGAAGGCGCTGTCGACCCGAACCTCGCAATTCGGCGATCGGGTGAACCTGGCGATGGTCTTGCGCAGCGACCGTGTCAGCCGGAATTCGCTGGTCCACAGAATCATCCGTGGGTCGGGTGACCACCACAGAACCGGCTGGCCTTCGCCGTACCAAGGGAAGACGCCCTTGGAGTAGGCCTCGGTCAGGCGTTCCGGGCTCAGTTCTCCGCCGGCCGCGAGCAGCCCCGGAGCGTCGGAGCCCGGTGGCAGCGCGAACCGCGTGTCGGGCAGCGGGTCGCGCGCATCGCGCAGCCAGTGGATCAAGCGCCGTCCAGTGCGATGGCGGATTGATGAGGCTTCTTCTGGGCCAGCGCCACACCGTGACGCACCGCGATGATTTCCGCCAGCACGGACACCGCAATTTCGGCTGGGGTGCGGCTGCCGATGTGCAGGCCGATCGGACCATGCAGTCGATCGATCTCGGCCGGCGTCAGATCGAACAGCGCGAGGCGCTGCTTGCGCTGCGCTGTGGTTCGTCGCGAGCCCAGCGCGCCGACGTAGAAGGCCGGCGACTTCAACGCCTCGATCAGCGCCATGTCGTCGAGCTTCGGGTCGTGACTGAGCGCGACCACGGCCGTGTGCGCATCGGCCTGCATCTCCAGCAGCAGGTCGTCGGGCATGGCCCGGCTGAAATGGCTGCCGGGCAGGTCCCACGCGAGCGCGTGCGAATCGCGCGGGTCGCAACAGGTGACATCGAAGTCGAGTGCCAGCGCCATCTGCGCCAGAACCTTCGACAACTGACCTGCGCCGACGATCAGCATCCGCCAGCGCGGCCCGAACAAGGCGCGCAGGTTGTCTCCGTCGAACTGAAAGACATCGTTGCGTGAGGCAGTCTCGATGCTGACTGTGCCGCTGGCCAGGTTCAGGCAGCGCGCGACGAGTTCGTGCCGTGCCGTTCGTGTCAGCACCTCATCGATCCAGTTGGTGTCCGACAGCGGCTCCTGCACGAGCCGCAGGTTGCCTCCGCAGGGCAGGCCGAAACGCGCGGCCTCTTCCTTGGTCACGCCGTAGGTCACCAGGACCGGGTGCTTGGCGCGCTCGCCATGGCGAAGTCGGTCGATCAGGTCGTCCTCGACGCAGCCGCCCGAGACCGATCCGACCAGCACGCCGTCGCCGCACATCGCCAGAAGCGCACCCGGTGGCCGGGGGGCCGAGCCCCAGGTTTCGATCACCGTGACCAGCCACACCGATTGCCCCTGGGCGTGCCAGTCGCGCGCCTGAGTCAGTACCTGCAAATCCAGACTGTCCAAGGCCCAGCGCCTCCCAACGATTGCTATCGAATCATCGTAACCGCCAGGGCGTCGAGCTGCATTTGGGGGGCCTTGCCGTTCAGTACACCTCCGGCACCACGATCTGATCCGGCACCGGCTGCCGCATGTAGTCCTCGTGGCGTTCGCGCGGTGGCAGCACGATCGCTGGCTGCTCAGTTTCTATGTAAGGCATCTGGCTCAGCAGATGGTGGATGCAGTTCAGGCGAGCCTTCTTCTTGTCCACGGCCTGCACCACCCACCAAGGTGCCTCGGGGATGTGCGTGCGCTCGAGCATGATTTCCTTCGCCCTGGTGTAGTCCTCCCAGCGGCGGCGCGATTCCAGATCCATCGGACTCAGCTTCCACTGCTTCAGCGGATCATGGATGCGCCCCAGGAAGCGCAGGTGCTGCTCTTCGTCGGAGATCGAGAACCAGTACTTGATCAGTTGGATGCCCGAACGGACCAGCATCCGCTCGAACTCCGGCGCCGAGCGGAAGAACTCCTCGTACTGCTCGTCGGTGCAGAAACCCATCACCCGTTCGACGCCGGCGCGGTTGTACCAACTGCGGTCGAACAGCACGATCTCGCCTGCTGCGGGCAGGTGCGATGCGTAGCGCTGGAAGTACCACTGTGTGCGTTCGCGGTCGTTCGGCGCAGGCAGCGCGGCCACCCGGCACACCCGCGGGTTCAGCCGCTGCGTGATTCGCTTGATGACGCCGCCCTTGCCGGCGGCGTCGCGCCCCTCGAACAGGATCACCACCTTGTGTCCGGTCGCGACGACCCAACTCTGCAACTTGACCAGTTCGCCCTGCAGCCGGAAAAGTTCCCGGAAGTAGTGCTGCCGGTCCTGCCGGTCCTGCTCGGTCAGCGCCCCTGCTTCGCTGTGGCCGGCGGCCACGGCTTCCAGAGAACGGTCTTCCATCTCCAGTTCGAGCTCTTCGTCGTAGCTGTCCTGCAGGTCAAGGTGGATGCGGCGGATGGTGTCGGCGTCGGTCGGTGTCATGGCTGGGTTTCCTGCGGGATGACGGGCTCGATGAGCAAGTCGACAGACTATGAAGGTTTTGTGGCGGCTTCATGACTGCGCCGCAGTCGCTTTGATTGCGGCCATGCTGCGGGTGTGCATGGGGCGGCGACGCGGTCTTTGAGATGCTGCTAAAACCGGCTTGAGGAGGTTTCCGTTCATGGTTACCAGAACTTTTCCGTCGAAAGGCTGGGCGTCACTGTTGGCGGCGATGGGGGGCGCGCTGATCGTGTCGTTGATGGCGTCTGTCAGCGTTGCTGCTGAACCGGTTGCCGCCTCCGCTTCCGCCGATAGCGGGCGTGCCATCTACCAGCAGCGCGGCGCCGACGGGCGTGTGACGCTCACCGATCGTCCGGCGGCTGGCGTGGCCACCGAGCGCCGCTGGCGCATCGATCCCGCCGAGGACGCTGCATCCGCTGCCGAGCGCCGCGAGGCGAGCCGCGCGCAGGCAGAAGCCGTGACCGAGCGCATCCAGCGTTCGATCGATCAGCAGCAGGCGCGCAGCAACGAGTTGCAGATCGAACAGTTGCACGCCCAGAGGGAGGCCGACGCACTGGCCGCCGAGCGATTGCGGGAACGAGACCGTGAATACGAGTCGCGGCCTTATGTCGTGCTGCCTGGCCGCCCTTGGGCTCGGCCGCCGGCGATGCAGCCACACCCACGACCTGTTATTCCGCACCCGCCGGGCAACCTCAAGCCAGTAGTCCCGCCGGTACCGGAGATGCGTGTGAGGCCGCGTACCACGACCCCGTCGTCTCCGGAGATCGCCCGCTGAGAAGGCGGTGCTGCCGCCCTTCGATCAGGCGACCGTGACTGGAATCTTGCCGATCTTGGCCTGCCATTCCTTCGGCCCGGTCTCGTGCACCGAGGTACCGTTCGAATCGACCGCCACCGTCACCGGCATGTCGGTGATGTCGAACTCGTAGATCGCTTCCATGCCGAGGTCGGCGAAGCCGACGACCTTCGCCTGCTTGATCGCCTTGCTGACCAAATAGGCTGCACCGCCGACCGCCATCAGGTAGGCGCTCTTGTGCTTCTTGATCGCGGCGATGCCGACCGGGCCGCGCTCGGCCTTGCCGATCATGCCGATCAGGCCGGTCTCGGCCAGCATCATCTCGGTGAACTTGTCCATCCGCGTCGCGGTGGTCGGGCCGGCGGGGCCGACGACCTCGTCGCGCACCGGATCGACCGGGCCGACGTAGTAGATGACGCGGTCGGTGAAATCGACCGGCAGCTTCTCGCCCTTGGCCAGCATGTCCTGGATGCGCTTGTGCGCTGCGTCGCGGCCGGTCAGCATCTTGCCGGACAGCAGCAGCGTGTTGCCCGGCTTCCAGCTCGCGACCTCGGCCTGGGTCAGCGTGTTCAGGTCGACCTTCTTGCTCTTGTTGTAGTCGGGTTGCCAGTGCACGTCGGGCCACAGATCGAGGCTCGGCGGGTCGATGTAGGCCGGGCCGGAGCCGTCGAGCACGAAGTGGGCGTGGCGGGTCGCGGCGCAATTCGGGATCATCGCGACCGGCTTGCTCGCTGCGTGCGTCGGGTACATCGCGATCTTCACGTCGAGCACCGTGGTCAGCCCGCCCAGGCCCTGCGCGCCGATGCCCAGTGCGTTGATCTGGTCGCACAGCTGGATGCGCAGCTCTTCGGTCTTGTTGTTCGGGCCGCGCGCCTTCAGCTCGTACATGTCGATCGGATCCATCAGGATCTCTTTGGCCATCAGCATCGCCTTCTCGGCGGTGCCGCCGATGCCGATGCCCAGCATGCCCGGCGGGCACCAGCCGGCGCCCATCGTCGGCACGGTCTTCATGACCCAGTCGACCAGGCTGTCGCTCGGGTTCAGCATCACGAACTTGCTCTTGTTCTCGCTGCCGCCCCCCTTGGCCGCGACCTGCACGTCGACCGTGTTGCCCGGCACCACCGTCATGTGGACGACGGCGGGGGTGTTGTCCTTGGTGTTCTTGCGCTCGAACTGCGGGTCGGCCACGATGCTGGCGCGCAATGTGTTGTCGGGGTTCAGGTAGCCGCGCCGCACGCCTTCGTTGATGGCGTCCTCGATGCTGCCGTTGAAGCCCTCGAAGCGCACGTCCATGCCGATCTTCAGAAACACGTTGACGATGCCGGTGTCCTGGCAGATCGGGCGCCGGCCTTCGGCGCACATCTTCGAGTTGGTCAGGATCTGTGCGATCGCGTCCTTCGCCGCCGGGCTCTGTTCGCTTTCATAGGCACGGGCGAGGTGCGCGATGTAATCGGCCGGGTGGTAGTAGCTGATGTACTGCAGCGCAGCGGCGATCGATTCGACGAGGTCGGCTTGGCGAATGGTGGTCATGTTGTGGGGTTCGCGAGCGAGAAAGAAGGATCTGTGTGCGGGGCGCCGGCGGACCTGCCCTGCAGGCCCGCCGGCGTCAGTGGCTTTTCGGCGCCGCCGGGTGCGCCATCAGGCGATCGGTCGCGGCGATCGCGATGGCCGACAGCAGGAAGGTGATGTGGATCAGCGTCTGCCACATCAGCACCTTCTCCGAATAATTGGCGGCGCTGATGAAGGTCTTCAGCAGATGGATCGAACTGATGCCGATGATCGCCGTGGCGAGCTTGACCTTCAGCACCGATGCGTTGACGTGGCTCAACCACTCGGGCTGGTCGGGGTGCTCCTCCAGCCCCATGCGCGAGACGAAGGTCTCGTAGCCGCCGACGATGACCATGATCAGCAGGTTGGAAATCATCACCACGTCGATCAGCGCCAGCACGACGAGCATGATCACTGTCTCGTTGAGCTTCGGCACCTCGTAGCCGATCACCAGTCCAGCCGCGTCCTTGATCGGTGGCAACTGGTAGCCGATGCTCTGGACCAGCGCGGCGAGGGCCTTTTCGCTGCCGAACACCGCTTCGATCAGATGCAGCAGCTCGACCCAGAAATGGAAGACATAGACACCCTGTGCCAGTATCAAACCGAGGTACAGCGGCAGTTGCAGCCAGCGACTGGCGAAGATCAGCGCGGGCAGCGGGCGCAGCTTGAGGGACGTGGACTGCGGCGTCGGAATGCTCATCTGGACAGGCTCGGCGGTCTGGGATGTCGGTGCTTCCGTACTCGAAATGACGCGGCTCGCCACTGACCCTGAGCTCATTGTAGTGTTCGGGTTATGGTCGTCGTGGCGCCTCCGGCCGCAGAGTAAGCGCATCGTAAGAGCGTGTCGCTATGGTCATGGCGCAGTGTTTGCAGCCCCACGGGTTGATGTGTAGCAGGCGACAAGAACTGCTCCAGAACAGATCAAAACAGGAGACAACGATGAGTGATTCCACTTCCGTGAAGCAGTACCTTCCGCCGGCCGACCTGGCTCGCGACGCCTATGTGTCCGGCATGGCCGGCTATCAGGCGCTGTGCGCCGAAGCCGAGGCCGATTACGCAGGCTACTGGGCCCGTCTCGCCCGGGAGATGGTCGCCTGGAAGACTCCGTTCACCCGATCACTGGACGACAGCAACGCGCCGTTCTTCAAGTGGTTCGAAGACGGCACGCTGAACGCCTCGTACAACTGCCTGGACCGACAGGTCGAGGCTGGGCTTGGCGACAAGGTCGCGATCATCTTCGAGGCCGATGGCGGCCAGGTCACTCGGGTCACCTACAGCGAACTGCTGACCCGCACCTGCCAGCTCGCCAATGCGCTGAAGGCTCGTGGCATCAAGAAGGGCGACCGCGTCGTCATCTACATGTCGATGAGCGTCGAGGGCGTGGTGGCCATGCAGGCCTGTGCTCGCATCGGCGCGACGCACTCGGTGGTGTTCGGCGGTTTCTCGGCGCAAAGCCTGCAGGACCGCATCAAGGATACCGGCGCGGTGATGGTGATCACCGCCGACGAGCAACTGCGCGGCGGCAAGGCGCTGCCACTGAAATCGATCGTCGATGACGCCTTGGCGTCCGGAGAGTGCAGCACCATCAAGGACGTCATCGTCTACCGTCGCACCGGCGGCAAGATCGCCTGGAACCCGCGCGACTTGTGGCTGCACGAGGTGATGGAATCGCAGCCCACCACCTGCGAGCCGGAATGGGTCGGCGCCGAACATCCGCTGTTCCTTCTTTACACGTCAGGGTCGACCGGCAAGCCCAAGGGCGTCCAGCACTCGACCGGCGGCTACCTGCTGCACGCGATGCTGACCACCAAGTGGACCTTCGACCTGAAGCCCGACGATGTTTTCTGGTGCACCGCCGACATCGGCTGGGTGACCGGTCATACCTACATCGCCTACGGCCCGCTGGCGCTGGGTGGCACCGAGATCGTCTTCGAGGGCGTGCCGACCTACCCGGACGCGGGCCGCTTCTGGAAGATGATCCAGGATCACAAGGTCAGCATCTTCTACACGGCGCCCACCGCGATTCGCTCGCTGATCAAGGCTGCCGAATCGAACGAGGCGGTGCATCCGCGCAAGTACGACCTGAGCAGCCTGCGCATCCTGGGCTCGGTGGGCGAGCCGATCAACCCGGCGGCCTGGGAGTGGTACCACGAGCACATCGGCGGGGGTCGCTGCCCGATCGTCGACACCTTCTGGCAGACCGAGACCGGCGGTCACATGATCACGCCTCTGCCGGGTGCAACGCCGCTGGTGCCCGGTTCCTGCACCCTGCCGTTCCCCGGCATCATGGCTGCGATCGTCGACGAGACCGGCAAGGACGTGCCGAACGGGCAGGGCGGCATCCTGGTCGTCAAGAAGCCGTGGCCGAGCATGATCCGCACGATTTACGGCGACCCTGAGCGTTTCAAGAAGAGCTACTACCCGGAAGATTTCCAGGGCAAGTACTACCTCGCGGGCGATGGCGCAATCCGCGATGCCGTCACCGGCTACTTCACGATCACCGGCCGCATCGACGACGTGCTGAACGTCTCGGGCCACCGGATGGGCACGATGGAGATCGAATCAGCGCTGGTCAGCTGCACCGAGCTGGTGGCTGAAGCGGCAGTGGTCGGCCGGCCCGACGACACCACCGGCGAGGCAATCTGCGCCTTCGTCGTGCTGAAGCGTCCACGGCCGACCGGCGACGAGGCCAAGGCGATCGCCAAGCAACTGCGTGACTGGGTCGGCAAGGAGATCGGCCCGATCGCCAAGCCCAAGGACATCCGATTCGGCGACAACCTGCCGAAGACGCGTTCCGGCAAGATCATGCGTCGCCTGTTGCGTTCGGTTGCCAAGGGCGAGGCGGTGACCCAGGACACCAGCACGCTCGAGAACCCGGCCATCCTGGATCAGTTGGGCCAGGCTTACTGAGTTTGGTGCGTTGCGTGGCGACCGCATGGGTCGCTTCGCGCCAAACAAAAAGCACCGCTTGCGGTGCTTTTTTGTGCCATCGCCGAGATCTGCCAGCTCGGCAGGCGAACAACTCAGCGGGTCATTTCAACGACAGTATCCATTGCACCAGCACCTTGGCCTCGGGCTCGCTCACCTGCGGATTCGCCGGCATGGGGATCGCGCCCCACACGCCACCGCCGCCCTTGAGCACTTTGGTGGACAACGTTGACAGGGCGTCCTTGTTGCCCGCGTACTTGGCTGCTACGTCCTTGTAAGACGGGCCGATGCGCTTGCTGTCGACCGAGTGGCACGACAGGCAATTCTTTTTCTGGGCCAGGTCTGCATTCGCGAGGGCGGGGCCGGCGATACCGATCGACAGCGCTAACAACAGGGCGACAGGCTTCATTGCGAGCTTTCAAGGTTGCGTGAGGATTGTCGAAGGCCGATGAGGCACTCGGCTACATTCCAATGCAGAAATTGTAGGTGGCGTGGCGTCTGGCGGGCGCTCGACATCTTGATCTCAAGATCGAGGAGGCACCATGTATCTGGTCGTGTTGGGCGTCGCGCTGCTGGTCTTGAAGCTGGCCGAGTTCGGGCCCGTGGGAGAGTGGTCTTACTGGGCTGTTCTTTGGCCGTTTGCAGGCGCAGTTGCCTGGTGGGGCTTCGCTGACAGCACTGGCTGGACCAAGCGCCGCGAGATGGACAAGATGGAAGAGCGCAAGAGGCTGCGCCGCCAGACCAATCTCGAATCGCTGGGCATGGACGAAAAAGGGCGTCGCCAGCGGCGTTGAGCGACGCCTCAGTCCTTCACTCGAACTTGTCCAGGACGGCCCCTGAGCTGGCGCTGGAGGCGTTTTTTGCGAACTTGGCCAGCACGCCACGCGTGTAGCGCGGTTCCGGAGTCTTCCAGGTAGCACGGCGCTTTGCGATTTCAGCATCGCTGACGTGCAGGTTCAGGCTCAGGGTGTGGGCGTCGATCGTGATCGTGTCGCCTTCGTGCACCAGCGCGATCAGGCCGCCCGCGTAAGCCTCGGGGGCGACGTGTCCGACCACCATGCCCCAGGTTCCTCCCGAGAAACGCCCGTCTGTGATCAGACCGACCGACTCTCCCAACCCCTGACCGATCAGCGCGCCGGTCGGCGCCAGCATCTCGGGCATGCCTGGCGCGCCTTTCGGGCCGAGGTAGCGCAGCACCATCACATCGCCTGCCACGATCTTCTTGGCCATGATCGCGGCCAGTGCCGACTGTTCGTCGTCGAACACCCGAGCCGGTCCGGTGATCACCGGGTTCTTCAGCCCGGTGATCTTGGCCACGCAGCCTTCGGGCGACAGGTTGCCCTTCAGGATCGCCAGGTGGCCCTCTTCGTACATCGGGTTGCCGATCGGGCGGATGACATCCTGGTCGGCGCGCGGCACGTCAGGAATGTCTTTCAGGTTATCGGCGACCGTCTTGCCGGTGATGGTCATGCAGTCGCCGTGCAGCAGGCCCGCAGCCAGCAAGGTCTTCATGACCTGTGGAATGCCGCCGGCGCGGTGCAGATCGATGGCCAGGTAGCGACCGCTGGGCTTCAGGTCGCACAGGACCGGCACCTTGCGGCGCACCCGCTCGAAGTCGTCGATGGTCCATTCGACTTCGGCGGCGTGTGCGATCGCGAGGTAGTGCAGCACGGCGTTGGTCGAACCGCCTGTCGCCATGATCACCGCGACCGCGTTTTCGATCGATTGGCGCGTGACGATGTCGCGTGGCTTCAGGTCGTTCTTCACCGCCTCGACCAGCACCCGCGCCGCTTCTGCCGTGGTCGCGACGATCTCGCCCTCGACATTGGCCATCGTCGATGAGAACGGCAAGCTCATGCCGAGCGCCTCGAACGACGAACTCATCGTGTTGGCGGTGTACATGCCGCCACACGAGCCGCTGCCCGGGATCGCGTGCCGTTCGATCTGGCAGAAGTCTTCCTGGCTCATGTTGCCGGCGCTGAACTGGCCGACCGCCTCGAACACGCTGACGATGTTCAGATCCTGGCCCTTGTACCGGCCGGGCAGGATGGTGCCGCCGTAGACATAAATCGCCGGGACGTTGGCGCGCAGCATGCCCATCATGCCGCCGGGCATGTTCTTGTCGCAGCCGCCGACCACCAGCACGCCGTCCATCCACTGACCACCGACGCAGGTCTCGATGCAGTCGGCAATCACCTCGCGCGACACCAGGCTGTACTTCATGCCTTCGGTGCCCATCGCCATGCCGTCGCTGATCGTTGGCGTGCCGAAAATCTGCGCATTGCCGCCCGCGGCTTCGATGCCGGCGACAGCGGCGTCGGCCAGCTTCTGCAGGCCGGAGTTACACGGCGTGATCGTCGAGTGCCCATTGGCGACGCCGATCATCGGCTTCTTGAAGTCGCCTTCCTCGTAGCCGAGGGCGTAGTACATCGAACGGTTGGGCGCGCGGGCGACGCCTTCGGTGATGTTCTTGGAGCGGCGGTTGATGCTCATCGGGGTCTCGATCGATCGAAAAAATTTGGGGTGGATGAAGCCGGATCGTGAGGGGTCACGGACGGTGGCGCCAAGGCGATTTTCGATCATAGCCCGCCGCTTATCATGCCCCGCTGTTCTGGCCGGAAGCGATCGACGACATGCTTGTGCACCCACAGTTCGACCCCATCGCGGTGCAAATCGGCCCGGTCGCCATCCACTGGTACGGGCTCACGTACTTGGTGGCATTCGGCCTGTTCCTGTGGCTGGCGTCGCTGCGTACCGTTCAACCGCAATTCGCGCGTGTCGGATGGACGCGCCGCGATGTCGAAGACTTGCTGTTCTACGGCGTGCTGGGGGTCGTGATCGGTGGCCGGCTGGGCTATGTCTTTTTCTACAAACCGGGGTACTACGCAGCCCATCCACTCGAAGTGTTCGCGGTGTGGAAAGGCGGGATGGCCTTCCATGGCGGGCTGCTGGGCGTGCTCGGGGCGATGTGGCTGTTCGCGCGTTCGCGGGGCAGGCACTTTCTCGAAGTCACGGATCTGATCGCACCTTGCGTGCCGACCGGCCTGGCATCGGGTCGCATGGGCAACTTCATCAATGGCGAACTCTGGGGTCGCGAGGCCGACCCGGGCCTGCCGTGGGCGATGGTGTTCCCGCAGTCGGGCGTGAACATCCCGAGGCATCCCTCGCAGCTGTATCAGTTCCTGCTCGAAGGCCTGCTGCTGTTCGCGCTGCTGTGGATTTATTCGCGAAAGCCCCGCCACCTCGGGGTCGTGTCGGGGGCCTTCCTGATCGGATACGGCGCGTTCCGATTCATCGTCGAGTACTTCCGCGAGCCGGACAGCTTCCTGGGCTTGCTGGCCTTCGACATGAGCATGGGCCAGTGGCTCTGCGTGCCGATGGTCGCGACCGGGATCCTGCTGTTCTGGATGGGGCGGCAGCAACGATTCGTCGCACCGCCTCGGCCGCCGGCTGCGGCCTGATCTTGCACATCAACCAACACGAGCAAAGACGATGAGGCTTGTTTTCCTCGACACCGAAACCACCGGTCTCAGCCCCGCATCGGGCGACCGGATCATCGAGATCGGCTGCGTCGAACTGGTCGATAGGCGTCCCACAGGCCGCAACCTGCATCTGTATTTGAATCCGCAGCGGTCGAGCCACCCCGATGCGCTGCGAATCCACGGGCTCACCGACGATTTTCTGAGCGACAAGCCACTGTTCGAAACGGTGGCCGATCAACTGCTGGAATTCGTCGATGGTGCCGAGGTGGTCATCCACAACGCCGGCTTCGATCTGAGCTTCCTCGATCACGAACTGGCCAGACTGAGCCGACAGAAATTCGCCGTTCATGTCGACAAGGTTACTGACAGCCTGACGATGGCCAGGGAGTTGTTCCCCGGCAAGGCGAACTCGCTGGACGCACTGTGCAAGCGGCTGGAAGTCGACAACAGCAACCGGTCGCTGCACGGCGCCTTGCTCGACGCCGGCTTGCTGGCCGAGGTCTACGTGCGCATGACGCGGGGGCAGAAGTCTCTGGTTGTCGAAGTGGAAGAAGCCCCGGTTGTTGTTGAAGTCGTCGAGGCGACCGATCTCAGCCAGTTCGCGCTGCCCGTGGTGTTCGCGCTGGAGCAGGAATCCGTCGACCACCAGTCCATGATCGATCAGCTGCGGAAGGTCTCCAAATCCGGAGCACTGTGGACCCAGACTGTGGAATAATCTTGGGCTGCGCTGGAGGCGCATCGTCTGGTCGCTGTTGACCGACGTTGCTCCCCAGCCAGGATCGCAACAGATCTAGATCTACCGGGCGGTTAACTCAGCGGTAGAGTGCCACCTTCACACGGTGGAAGTCGCAGGTTCGAACCCTGCACCGCCCACCAAGTTGTATGCAGGACCTCTAAGTCGTGCTACAGTCGAGGGCTTCGCTGCTAGCGGTTGTTTGGTTGGTAGCGAGGGGTGTTGAGGGGGTGGGAGGGGAGTTATTTCTCTGACATCGAATTGACATCAGATAAGAAAGCGATGTATAGTCGCTCTCCCGGTTGAAACTCTCAGAGAGATTCAGCTGAAGCCGAAAGGCTAGGTTCTTTAAAAATCAACAGCCGATAAG
>JAURWR010000122.1 GCA_030654805.1 Burkholderiaceae bacterium | reverse complement strand
TTTGGACGTGCATGTCGCCTACCGCCAGGCCTGCCTGAACGCGATCGAGTACCTGACCAAGTTCGGTTATTCGAAGGCGCAGGCGCATTCGATCCTGGGCACGGCGCCGGTGCAGGGGCACATCAGCGGCGTCGTCGACATCCCGAACGCCTGCGCGACGCTGTGGCTGCCGACGCAGATCTTCGACTTCGACATCAATCCGAACGCGGCCGGGCCGGTGAAGTACCTCGACGGCTCGATCGACATGCCGCTGTCGCCCGACCTGGCCTGACCCGGAGCGCCGCATGCCTACCTACGACTACGACTGCGGGCGCTGCGGCGGCTTCGACGCCTTCCGCGCGCTTGCCGAAAGAAACGAACCCGCCGACTGCCCCGATTGCGGGGCCGGTTCGCCGCGCGTCTTCGTCAGCGCGCCGCGTCTGTCTCTGCTGGCGGGCGCCACCCGAAGCGCGATCGAGACCAACGAGCGTGCGTCGCATGAACCCCAAAGCTCGCGCGACTACGCCCGGTTGAAGCACCCGTCGGGTTGTGGCTGTTGCCAGACCGGCGGTGTTCGTCGCGGTGCGACGGTGCAGGCGCCGAACGGCGCCAAGACGTTCCCGAGCAAGCGACCCTGGATGATCAGCCACTGACCCAGTGGCGTGGCTTCGGGATTTCTGAACTGAATATCCTGAGCTGAAGAAAAAGCACCCTGGCACCTGCCAGGGTGAACCCTCGATACCTCAAGCGAGTTTCAGAACTGCAGTTGAACTGCCGCGACGAACTTGTCCAGACTTGAACCACCCGTGACTTTGGTCTTCGAGTAATACGCACTGATCTGCGCGTTGTAGCCGTCGATGACGTAGTTGACCCCGAGGTCGAATTGCTTCGTCTTGATGTCGTTGTCGGCGTCGAACTCCTGCCAGTGCGTGAATGGCTGGACCCTGCCCCAACCGATGTTCTGATCGAAGATGTACGACAGACCCAAAGAATAGGCATCGCCCTGTTCTGAATTCACCACATCGTCGGTGTCGTAGTCGTAGTAGGCCGCTTCGAACGCGACGCCGCCCGACCCCTTGAAGCGCTTCTCCAGCAGGAAATCGACGTTGTAGGAGGCGTAGTCGCCCTTGCCGCCGACCACCAGCACGCCGTTCTTCTGATACCGACCGGCCACACCGATGGCCAGGATGTCCTTGGCACCCAGGTAGTTGCCGGTGCCGTAATAGCCCGGCTCGGCATCCCAGAAGTCGTACTGCAGTCGGGCCGCGTACATCAGCGAGTCGGAAGACTTGACGCCGGCATTCCTGGCCTGCGACTGGGTCAGTGACCCGATGCCGAAGGTGCGGCCCTCGAACGCGCCGACGGAGTAGCCCAGTTTGCTGTCGGCCAGGTTGCCCCAAACCACCACGCCGTCGTCGCGGCCGCGGAAGATGCCGCCGTTGTAGCCATAGCGAGAAGCGACGCCGGGCCAGTAACCCCCACCCATCGAGTAATAGGCGCCGGCCATGTTGGCTCGGTCGCTCGGCGACAGCAGTCGCCCCGCCCAGATGTTGAGTTCAGGCGAGATGGCGAACTGGCCGGCCGCGTCCAAAACGCGAATCTGGTCCCCATCCCATTCGGTGTTGAACATGCCCTTGATGTACTTGTTCAGCGACGCGCCGAAGTAGAGCCGGGCACTGTCCAGATTGAAGTCGGTCGAGCGGTCCTTGCCGTTGGGTGCCGCGTCTTCTGCACTGGTGAAGCTGTAGCGCATGCCCAGGCCCACGCTGACCGACTTGTCCTCGCCAAAGTTGATCGTCGCACCGGCCTGCGCATTCAATGAACTCGCCGCCACGGCTGCCGCCAACAGCAGCTTCTTGCTTCCCTGCTTCACATGCATCACTCACCCCCTTGATTTTGATTGGTCGGAATGGGTCAAGACGGTTAAACCCTTGGCTCGGCCGTCTGACTGGAGGAGGTTAGGGAGGCGAGAGGGGCGATGAAATACGTCGAATGACTTACTTGACCACGCCTGCATGACTTGGTCGGGGCCCATGGGTGCAACAAGAGATGTTCGATTTCTTTACTGATAGGCCGTGGAGATGTCAATCTGAGCGACCTAAGTGTTTACGCTTGGTTCGTAAATCAGTCCCTGTATTGAGGGGTGATTGGGGTCCGACCGGAACACGGACAACTCTTTCTTCGCCGTCCGAAATCCATCCATCGGAACGGCCTAGATGACGTACGGGAACACCCTATATGTTTATAAATAACTTTATAAAACAATAAGTTGGAAGCGACGTGGGCTCGGGTTTTTTGCTGGCACCGACCTTGCGATTTGCTCCCCGTTCGATTGCGTATGGATCGATCAGTGAACTCCGGCCCGGGATGGGTCGGTGACCAAGACCAGATTGTTTTTTTATTGGAGACGTAAAGATGGCGACAGACAATTCGTCGGTTCAGGTGCTGGGCATTGACGCCGGCGGCACCATGACTGACACCTTCTTTGTCCGTGCTGACGGGCGATTCGTGGTCGGCAAGGCACAAAGCAATCCAGCAGACGAGTCCTTGGCGATTTACAACTCATCAGTTGACGCCTTGGCGCACTGGGGTCGCAAGGTCGACGATGTGTATCCAGAGCTGGTGACCTGCGTCTACTCCGGTACCGCGATGTTGAACCGCGTTCTGGGCCGCAAGGGTCTTGATGTGGGCCTGATGTGCAATCGCGGTTTCGAGCAAATTCACTCGATGGGTCGCGCGCTGCAAAGCTACCTGGGCTATGCACTTGAAGACCGTATCCACCTGAACACACACAGGTATGACGCCCCGCTGGTGCCGATCTCGCGCACCCGCGGTGTTGCCGAGCGTACCGACGTTCAGGGCAAGATCGTCATTCCATTGCGCGAAGACGAAGTCCGCAAGATGACCAAGGAGCTGGTTGATGCCGGTTCGAAGGCCATCGTGATCTGCTTCCTGCAGTCGCACAAGAACGGTACCAGCGAGCAGCGCGCTCGTGACATCGTCAAGGAAGAGCTGAAGAAGCTCGGCGTCGAGATTCCGGTGTTTGCCTCGGTGGATTACTACCCATCGCGCAAGGAAAGTCACCGCATGAACACGACGATTCTGGAGGCCTACGGCGCAGAACCATCGCGTGCCACGCTGAAGCTCGTCAGCGACCGCTTTAAGAAGCACGGCGGCAAGTTCGAACTGCGCGTGATGGCCACGCACGGCGGCACGATCAGCTGGAAAGCCAAGGAACTGGCGCGTACCATCGTTTCCGGCCCCATCGGCGGCGTGATCGGCTCGAAGCTCCTGGGCGAAGCGCTCGGCGACGAGAACATCGCCTGCTCCGACATCGGTGGCACCAGCTTCGACGTGGCGCTGATCACCAAGGGCAATTTCGCGATCAAATCCGATCCGGACATGGCTCGTCTGGTGCTGTCGCTGCCGCTGGTTGCGATGGACTCGGTCGGTGCCGGTGCCGGCAGCTTCGTCCGCATTGACCCGTACAGCAAGTCGATCAAGCTGGGGCCTGACAGCGCTGGCTATCGCGTCGGCACCTGCTGGCCTGACAGCGGCCTGGACACCGTTTCGGTTTCCGATTGCCACGTGGTGCTGGGTTACCTGAATCCGAACAACTTCCTCGGCGGCGCCATCAAGCTCGACGTGCAACGCGCTCGCGATCACATCAAGGCGCAAGTTGCTGACCCGCTGGGCCTGACGGTCGAAGACGCAGCTGCTGGCGTGATCGAGTTGCTCGACTTGACGCTCAGCGAGTACCTGCGCGCCAACATCAGCGCACGCGGCTACAACCCGATCGAGTTCGTCTGTTTCTCGTACGGCGGTGCCGGTCCGGTTCACACCTACGGCTACACCCAAGGCGTCGGCTTCAAGGACGTGGTCGTTCCGGCCTGGGCGGCTGGTTTCTCGGCTTTCGGTTGTGCTTGCGCCGATTTCGAATATCGCTACGACAAGTCAGTGGACTTGGGTGTGGCTCAACTTGCCCCGGACGCAGACAAGATCGCTGCCTGCAAGACGCTTCAGAGTGCATGGGAAATGCTGGCTGCCAAGGTGGTTGAAGAGTTCGTGATCAACGGCTTCAAGCCAGAAGACGTGTTGTTGATCCCTGGCTACAAGATGCAGTACATGGGTCAGTTGAACGACCTGGAAATCATCTCGCCCATCAGCAACGCTGCGACGGCTGCTGATTGGCAAAAGATCATTGAAGCGTTCGAGAACATGTACGGTCGTGTTTACGCCAATTCGGCTCGCTCGCCGGAATTGGGATACTCGGTGACCGGCGCAATCATGCGCGGCACGGTGCCGACCCAGAAGCCAGTGTTGCCTGAAGACAAGGACGAAGGTCCTACGCCACCAGCAGACGCTCGCATCGGGACCCGTCCGTTCTATCGCCACAAGAAGTGGGTCGATGCCGTCATCTGGAAGATGGAATCGCTCAAGGCTGGTAACCACATCGTGGGCCCAGCCATCATTGAATCAGACGCTACTACCTTCGTGGTGCCAACCGGATTCGAGACACGAGTCGACAAGCACCGCCTGTTCCACCTCATCGAAACGAAGAAATAAGGAGTCACATCTATGAACATGATGACGAACAAGGAAGTCGGTTTTGCCGATCTTCTGAAGAACGGTCAGACGCTGAAGCAGTTTCGCGATGACATCCTGAAGCGCACCAAGGAAACCGGCCACTACAACGGTCTGACGAAGCTTGAGCTGCGCGACCGGGATCCAATCGGCTACGAGAAGCTGTTCTCGAAGATTCGCGGTGGTTTGGTTCACGCCCGTGAAACCGCCAAGAAGATTGCGGCCAGCCCGATCGTCGAGCAAGAAGGCGAACTGTGCTTCACGCTGTACAACGCTGTCGGTGACTGCGTGCTGACCTCGACTGGCATCATCATCCATTGCGGAACGATGGGTGCAGCGATCAAGTACATGGCTGAAAACAACTGGGAAGCCAACCCAGGCATCGCTGACGGTGACATGTTCACCAACAACGACTGCGCCATCGGCAATGTGCACCCTTGCGATATCCAGACCATCGTTCCGGTCTTCCACGAAGGCCGTCTGGTTAGCTGGGTGGGCGGCGTGACCCACGTGATCGACACTGGTGCGGTGACCCCGGGCTCGATGTCGACCGGCCAGACCTCGCGTTTCGGCGACGGCTACATGATCACCTGCCGCAAGACCGGTGTGAACGACACCCCGCTGCGCGATTGGTTGCATGAGAGCCAGCGTTCGGTCCGCACGCCGAAGTACTGGATCCTCGACGAGAAGACCCGTATCGCTGGCTGCCACATGATTCGCGAACTTGTTCACGAAGTCATCGCCGCCGATGGCATCGAGAACTACGAAGCCTTCTGCTACGAAGTGATTGAAGAGGGTCGTCAAGGCCTGATGATGCGCATCAAGGCGATGACGGTTCCGGGCGTGTACCGCAAGGTCGCGTTCGTGGACGTGCCTTACAACCACGAAGACGTGGGCGTGTCCTCCAAGTTCGCCAAGCTGGACAGCATCCTGCACTCGCCGGTCGAAATGACCATTCGGGCTAACGGTAAGTGGCGTCTTGACTTCGAAGGCGCAAGCCGTTGGGGTTGGCACACCTTCAACGCCCACCATGTTGCTTTCACCAGCGGCATCTGGGTGATGATGTGCCAGACGCTGGTTCCAACCCAGCGTATCAATGACGGCGCGTATTTCGCGACCGAAATGCACCTGCCGAAGGGCACGTGGTGCAACCCTGACGACCGTCGCACGGGTCACGCCTATGCATGGCACTTCCTGGTGTCCGGCTGGTCGGCGCTGTGGCGCGGTCTGAGCCAAGGCTACTTTGCTCGCGGCTACCTGGAAGAAGTCAACGCTGGCAATGCCAACACGTCGAACTGGCTGCAAGGTGGCGGTATCAACCAAGACGGCGAAATCCACGCTGTTAACAGCTTCGAAGCTTCGTCTTGCGGTACCGGCGCTTGCGCTGTTAAGGACGGTCTCAACCACGCTGCAGCCATCTGGAATCCAGAAGGCGACATGGGTGACATCGAGATCTGGGAAATGGCTGAGCCGCTGTTGTATCTGGGCCGCACGGTCAAGGCCAACTCGGGTGGTTATGGCAAGTACCGCGGTGGTTGCGGTTTCGAGACGCTGCGGATGGTCTGGAACTCGCAAGACTGGACCATGTTCTTCATGGGCAATGGCTACATGAACAGCGACTGGGGTCTGATGGGTGGTTACCCATCGGCGACCGGCTATCGCTTCGAAGCCCACAACACGGGCCTCGAGCGCCGCATCGCCAAGGGTGAAGCCATTCCTCTGGGCGCTGACCTGGATCCAGGCAAGGCCATCTACGAGCAGAGCATCGACGCAACAGCCTTGGTCAAGCGCGACAAGCAGTGCATGACCACCGAGGACTGCTACGCCAACCACGACCTGTACCTGAACTACCTCCGCGGCGGTCCAGGCTTCGGGGATCCTCTGGATCGTGAAGTCGCTGCTATCGAAAACGACCTGAACCAGCTGTTCCTGTTGCCTGAATACGCAGCGAAGGTTTACGGCGCCGTGGTGTCCACGGACGCCAAGGGTGCGTACTCGGTCGATGCAGCCAAGACAAAGGCGCGTCGTGCAGAAATCCGCAAAGAGCGGATCGCCAAGTCGGTTCCGACCCGTGAGTGGATGAAGGAAGAACGCGGCCGCATCATCAGCAAGCATGCTTCACAGGCCGTTCAGCACATGTTCGCCACGAGCATCGCGCTGTCTGCCAAGTGGGACAAGCAGTTCCGTACGTTCTGGAACCTGCCGGCCGACTGGCAATTGCTTGAGACCGAGCTCGGTGTTCCTTCGTATGGCTCCAAGTTCCGCATGGACCTGTCGCTGATGCCCGACGTTCGCACCGTGGTTCAGGTTGAAGAGTGATCTTCTGAACCTGAACGAACAAAGTAATACTGGAGATATCAATGTCTACTTATACGCAGGAACAAGTCAATAACTTGGTCGAGGGAACCCTCGACTGGGATACGACCTTCCGCATGCTGTCAATGCCCAAAGACGGCGGCCGTTTTTCGATGTACCTCACGGCGCTGCAGAACAAAGTGACCTTCGCGGACAAGATCGTCTTGCCGCTGTCGCCGCACATGTACATCGTGCAGTCTGCAAAGACGAAGCAGTGGGTCACCAAGTGCGATTGCGGCCACGAGTTCTGTGGCTACAAGGAAAACTGGAAGCTGTTCGCGAACATTTATGTTCGTGATACTCCAGAAGCAATGGCCGAGGTGTACCCATTGCTGATGGCTCCGGACACGAACTGGCAGGTCTATCGTGAGTACTTCTGCCCAAGCTGTGGGACCTTGCATGATGTTGAGGCGCCAACCCCTTGGTATCCGGTGATTCACGACTTCGAGCCGGACATCGAGACGTTCTACAAGGAATGGGTGGGGCTTCCCGTCCCAGAAAAGGCAGCCTGATAGCAGGTTGTTTGAACCCCTCATCCAAAAGATGAGGGGTTTTTTATGTGTGACTGACTTACGGCGCAGTTCGCACATACCGCCTCTTTGATAGGCAAACGGCCCGTTCAAGAGTTGAAAAATTCTTGGATGGGCCGCCTCTGTGAATTTTCGCTAAATCATAAAAATGCCGTGCGTTGTGACTAATGAGCGGCACATGAAGGAGACTGACGGTGGTTGAACAGGCAGAAAAAGAGGAAGGTGGCTTCGCAAAGCTACTCAATTTTTTAACTTCATTACTCCCGATCGCGATCATCGGAGGACTTTTGTACGCGGGCTTTTTTGTCAAGGGCTCTACCGATGTCAAGAAGGTCGAACCGAAAGCCGTTGAGAGACGCGACAATTTTTACAGCATCATTGCGCCGACCGATCAGATCGCTTGGGCAGTAGGCACGGGCGGAAAGATCATCCGCAGCGAAGACGGAGGAAAGTCCTGGATCCGTCAACAAACGTCAACCATTGAGAATTTGCAAGGCATAGCGGCTTGGGACGCACAGACTGCAGTCGCGGTTGGTAACCGTGGGCTCGCATTCCACACTACAGACGGTGGGAAAACTTGGAAACCGTCATCTGTGCCGAAATCGGACAACCCGAACAAACTCCTCCGCGTGAGTATTTTCGATGGCACCGCATGGGCTGTCGGTGAGTTTGGCGGCTTCTTCCGTTCCGATGACAAAGGTGCCACTTTCGCGCGTGTCTTGCCTGAGAAGGACAGCGCACTCAACGCCGTCAGCTTCCGAGGGAAAAACGGGATATTGGTCGGCGAATTCGGCAGCATGCTGACGAGTTCCGATGGAGGGGCCACGTGGGTCGATGCTCCAGTAGAAAACAAGGTGAGCTTGATGTCGATCGCATTCAGTACCGAAACTGAAGGCGTAGCTGTCGGCTTGGCAGGAACGTTGATGACCACCGCAGATGGCGGTGCGACCTGGACTCTCGTTCCTCCATTGACTCGGGAACACTTATTCAGTGTCATTTGGGACACGAATCGCTGGGTTGTCGTGGGTGATAAGGGCATCATGCTCACCGCAGAAGCTGGAGCCAAGGACTGGAAACTCGGCAAAGTCTTCGAAGGTGATATTGCTTGGCGTACCCAGATCGTGAAGGGCGGTTCACATTATTACGTGGCCGGCGCGAATCTCGGTATCTTGGAAGATGGCAAGCTGACCATCGTTGGTCGATAAGTATCCCGCGGAGACAGATGTGAAAAATACTACTTTCGGTAAAGTCGAACATACGTTCGACTTCTTCATCAGAAATAGAAAACTCGTCGTTGCAATTGTCTTGATATTGACTGCGGTGATGGGTTTCCTCGCTTCAAAGGTTGAAGTCAAGACCGTTTTCAGCGACCTGCTGCCCAAAAATCACCCATATGTAGCGGTAAACCAAAAATTCAAATCGACTTTTGGTGGATCCAATCTCGTTACCATCATGGTAGAGACTGAGAAGGGCGACATATTCAATGAAAATGTGTTGTCAAAAGTACAGAAATTGACCGTTGGTTTGCAGCAAGTTAATGGCATCGATACTTATCAGATCATTTCGATCGCCTCGAAGAAGATCAAGGAGGTTCGTGCTTCCACAGAAGGCGTTGAAACCAAGCCAATCATGTGGCCTGAGCTTCCTAAAGATGCGGAAGCAATGGCCAAGCTGAGAGCGGCAGTTTTGAATAACACGCTCGTGTATGGCCCATATGTCTCAATGGACCTCAAGGCTACGTTGATCACCGCCGACTTCCGTGACGGCGAGATTGACTACAGCAAGGCCTTCAGTGAGATCATGGCTCAGGTGAAGGATGCGACGAGTCCGGGAGTGAAGATTCGTGTTGTCGGGGAACCCGTTTTGTATGGGTGGGTTAATTTTTATCTCGACGAAACGATTCGAATTTTCTTCGCAGCTATTGCGTCGCTCGTGATTATCTTGTTGCTGATCACGCGGACATGGCATGGCACGTTGCTGCCTTTGTTGGCTGGCAGTATCAGTGCAATTTGGGCTTTAGGGGCGGCAAGATTAATGGGGTTTCACCTTGATCCTCTGGTGATCGTTGTGGCATTCCTTATCACAGCGCAAGCCATTTCAAACTCAGTTCAATTAATCTCACGATACGATGATGAAATCGTAAAAGGAGCCAAAACTTCGACCCAAGCGGCTATTGCAAGTGCGCAGAACCTCTTCAAACCCAGTATGTTGGCAATCGTTGCTGATGCGGGCTGCGTTTTGGTTGTTGCACTGACCCCCATTCCGATGCTTGAAAAGATTTCATACATTGGAACGGTCTGGATTTTCTCGATCATTGTCAGCGCATTGATCATGACGCCGGTGATGCTTTCTTGGGTAAAACCGAGAGTGCATTTCGTGCATCCAATCAATATTCGTCCAATTCTTGAAGCAATTCTCACCGTCTGCGCGAAAGTGGTGACAACCAAAGCACGTTTTGTTGTGCTGGCACTTGCGCTGTTTGTGTTCGTTATATCAGGTTGGTATGCCTTCAACCTAAAGGTCGGCGATGCCAACCCTGGTTCGCCAATTCTCTGGCCGAATTCCTCCTACAACACGGATGCAACGGATATTAACCGGCAATTCCAAGGATCGGACCGCATGTTCGTTGTCGTGGCAGGCAAGGAAAAGGGATCGCTTCGCGAGCCTGAGGTCTTGTCGAGCATGACGAATTTCCAGAGATACATGGAGTCTCAGCCGGAAGTCGGGGGAAGTATCTCGGTTGCCGATATCTTGCCGCAGGTTCGTCGTGCACTGCGCGAAGGCAATCCGATGTACCAGGAGTTGGGTAATGACACCAACGAAAACGCCGAGCTGACTTACATGTTCGTCGCTGGTTCAGACCCGGGTGACATGGATCGCTACCAAGACGCCGATGCAAAGAATGGCGCCGTGACGTTGTTTTTCCGCGACCACCAAGGGGAAACGATCAGAACCGCCATCGCCCGGGTGCAGGACTATGTGAAACAGAATCCGATCAAGCATGGTGATTATCTTCTGGCCGGGGGATTGGTTGGTGTGCTGGCTGCGGTCAACGAGGTGATTCTTGCTGGTCAAATCGAAGCGATCGCGCTGGCCCTGTTGGTTCTGGTGGTGTGTTGTACCGTCTGTTATCGATCCACTGTGGCTGGTGTGTTCTTCATGATTCCGGTGATGTTGTCTAACACCATCACGTTCAGCTACATGGCTTGGGCTGGAATCGGAATGAACATCAACACGCTGCCAGTGGTGGCGCTGGGTATTGGATTGGGTGTTGATTACACCTTCTACATTGTTGATGGTATTCGTGAAGAGCTCCATCATTCGTCAGATGTTGAGGCGGCTATTCTGACCTCTCTTCGCAGTGCTGGTCGAGGTGTGTTGATCACTGCGTTGACACTGATTACCAGTGTAGGTTTGTGGAGTTTCTCATCGGTGCGTTTGCAGGCGGATATGGGTTTGCTGATAGCCTTGTGGCTCTCTATTTCTGCTTTCAGTGCCCTGTTCATCATGCCAGCGATCGTGTTTGTTTTCCGGCCTGGCTTTATCGTTGGCAATAAACGTCATCCGATAGAGCGTGCTGATTCGGCTTTGGCAGTGTGAAAGTTGCCGTCAATGCCCAGTGATATCTAAAGATACTTCTGGGTGTATATCGGCAGTTCTTGTGTGGTAAAAAACGGAAGGAATGGAGACATGAAAAGAGATAAATGCTTCAAGCGAGCAATTCCAAGTCTCGCAGTGGCTGCGGCACTGGGTGCGATGGGCTTGCCTGCCGCTCACGGCGCCGAAGATGGTGCTTCTGTGGCTGCGGCTGGCGATTTCAAATTTGCTCTGTCCGGATACGCTCGAGCTTGGGTGTCCATGAATTTGGAAGATACCGATGAACTGCGTGCCCTGCCTAAAAATAAGGGCAAGAAGGACGGTGCAGGTCAACTGTCTATGGTGCGTGGGTCGGTTCTGCTTGATGCCGACGCCAGCATGGGTGGTTTGAAGGGCAAGGTCATCGCCCGTCTCGACAAAGAATACAAAACGAACTATCTGCAGGACTTGGAAGACCTTCGTAAGGTTTCCAATGGGCTGAACGGAAACGGGGCTCTTCCTACCGCAGGCGGCAAGAGCATCACCGACAATTACAACAACTTCGACATCCGTGAATTCTGGATTGAGGCTCCGATTGGAGACCGCACAACAGTCAAGTTCGGTCGTCAACAGCTGGTTTGGGGGGAGTCTGACTTCTTCCACGCCATGGATTTGGTTCATGGTTACGACCTGAGCTGGCGTCTGTTTTTCGAAGGCGAAAATGAAGAGTGGCGCAAGCCCCTCATTTTGCTTTCAACGAAGATTCGTATTCCTGAAGCCAATGGCTTGGTTGCGGCCTATATCCGTCCGGGTTGGGATCGTTGTACCGATATCGGTAACACATACGACTTCCGTGGCGGCCGTTGGTTTGTGGCTCCTTACCGTGGCTTCGATGCACTCGGTACCCATGTTAATAATCTGAATTGCGAAAATCCAGATAATGATAAGCCTACCTACGGCATTCGTTGGCAAGGTGAAGCATATGGAGTTAATTACTCTATTGCGTACTTGAAGGCGCATTCTGCAGATCCAGTTGCAAATTCAGTTTATGTGCCGCTTTACCATAATAAAGATGGCACATCCAAAGTGCCAACAGGAATTGTTAGTGACCTGATCCACCCTGAAATTGATGTTTTCGGTGCGACTGTCAGCGGATACAGTGAGTCTATGGATTCCGTGCTGAGTGCTGAAGTGGCATTCACGAAGGACCAGCCGTACAACGTGGGCACGGGCGCCTTCTTTGCGGATGGTGTAAATCCGGGTATCGGTCTTGGTGGAATCAAGAAGAAAGATACTCTGACGATGATGTTGCGTGCGGACAAAAACCTGCACTTTGAAAACATACTCGGCACGACTCGTCCTTCTTTCTCGTCGGTTCAGCTGTTCAATACCACAGTGTTGGGCTACCACCGCAGTGACGACTTGGCGCGCTTGTTCTTCGAAGGTGCGCCTCTGAAGGAAAACAACACCATCCTGACCGCGTTCACGGTGTTGAACTACCGTAACGACGAAATCAACCCAAGCTTTGCCATTGGTTTCGATTTGGGCAATGGCGGTGGTTTCGCTATTCCAGCTGTGGGAATGACCTTCGGCGACAAGTGGTTGGCCAAGCTGGAAGCCGATATTTTCTGGGATGACGGCAAGACCAACAGGCAGCAATTTGGCGGTCAAAACGGAACGGGTTCCTCAGGATCCACAAACCGTCCGGGCAAGAACAGCCAGTTGTTTGGTTGGTTCTCTGGCGCGAGCCAGCTGGCATTGCGTGTGACCCGTCAATTCTGATTTAAGGAGTATTCAATATGAAATTTGATAATAACGGTGTTGATCGTCGCAGCGTGCTGCAGGGCGGTCTGGGTGGAGCGGTGGCGCTGGCGACGGGCCTGGGGGCGACCTCGGCGCATGCCAAGGAGTTGGCTGCGGGCTTCGTGATCAACAAAGAAAACTTCGACAGCATCAAGGGCGACACGTTCGAGGGCAAGACCATCGGCAGCATGGTGCCGGAGAAGCTCGAGTGGATGATCAAGAACTACGCCTTGACCATCAAGCTGGCCAACTCGAAGAAGATCGAGATGGACCCGAAGTACGTGCAGGCGACCAAGGACTTCTCCAAGGACGTCAAGTTCAACCCGGCTGACCGCACCGTGACCGGCTGGAAGGCCGGCATGCTGTTCCCGGCCGACCAGATCGATCCGAAGGACCCGAACGCGGGCGACAAGATCATCTGGAACCTGCGTGCCGCGACCTACGGCGCGACGATGGACCTGCGCGACATCGCCTGGGCGTTCCTGGATGCGAAGACCGGCTACGAGCGCGTGCAAGCGTTCCAGTCGCGTCGCTACTACATGGAAGGCCGTCTGGACGGTGGCCCGATCACCGTCGGCGCCGGCGACATCTCGCAGAAGACCTACTTCGTGGCGACCTACCCGCAAGACATTCGCGGTCTGGGTCTGTTCTCGGTGCGCTACAACCAGGCCGACTCGAAGAAGCCGGACGACTCGTTCGCGTACCTGAAGTCGGTTCGCCGCGTGCGCCGCCTGTCGGGTGGTGCGTGGATGGACCCAATCGGCGGTACCGACCAGCTGTACGACGACTGGGACATCTGGGATGCCGCGCCGACCAAGTACAAGTCCAACAAGCTCATCGAGCGCCGCTGGATTCTGGCCATCGCGCACAGCCCGGACATCAGCGTGGACGTGGCCCAGCCCTGGAGCGATCCGGCTGCGCGCTTCCCGCGCATCGGCATCAAGACGCCACCGCACTTCAACCCGCATCCGGATGTGGGCTGGGAGCCGCGTGAAGTGTTCGTGGTCGAAGGCGTGTGCCCCGACGAGCACCCGTACAGCAAGAAGACCGTGTACATGGAAGTGGACTTCCCGCGTCCGTACCTGGGCTTCTCGCTGGACCGCAAGGGCGAATTCTGGAAGATGTTCATCTTCCAGAACCGTCCGGACACCGGTGACGACGGCTACAAGGCGGTGATGCCCGTGATCGGGCACATCATCGACGTCAAGCGTGGCCACGCCACCAACTGGTCGTCGAACATGAAGTCCAATCCGAAGGGCGTGAAGGAAACCGACGTTTCGCTGAACGTGCTGGAAGAAGTGGCCAC
>JAURWR010000119.1 GCA_030654805.1 Burkholderiaceae bacterium | reverse complement strand
GGTGCGGCGCGCGATCACGTCGGCGGCGTGCACTGCTCCGCGAATGTCACCCGGCCTGCGGCCTCCTTCTTTATTTCGCTGCGCAGCGCACGCCGCCGACGTGATCCAGCAGCACCGTGGCTGATCGACGAATACAAGGTGCCGTTGCCCGTGCCGGGGACGCTGGGTATCTCACGCAGCGAAATAAAGGAGGAGGCGAAGCCGGGGGACATTCGCGGAGTGAGGTACCCAGTGGCCCCGGCAAGCGCGCCCACATCACGCACCCCTCTCAGAGGTCGTGGGTCGCGACACGCGCCGTGGAGCAACTGACATGAATGGCCGCCTCGCCGTCATCCCCGCGCGCGGCGGCAGCAAGCGCATCCCACGCAAGAACATCCGGACCTTCGCGGGTCGGCCGATGATCGGCTACGCGATCGATCTGGCGCGGGCCAGCGGCCTGTTCGATCACATCGTCGTGTCGACCGACGGCGCCGAAGTCGCGGACGTGGCCCGGCGCCTCGGTGCCGAAGTGCCCTTCATCCGGCCCGACGAGCTGTCGAATGACCACACGCCAACGGTGCCGGTGGTCGCCCACGCGATCCGTGCTTGCCGCGAACTCGGCTGGCGCGTCGACACCGTGTGCTGCCTGTACCCGGCGGTGCCGCTGTTGCAGGCGGCCGATCTGGTCGCCGCGCTCGAACTGCTGGAGCAGGGCGATGCGCCGTATGCGTTCCCGGTGCTCGCGTACCGATCGCCGATCCAGCGCGCGCTGCGGCGCGACGCCGGCGGGCGCAGCGCACCGTTCCACCCCGAGCATGCGCAAACGCGCACGCAGGACCTGCCGCCGGCCTTCCACGACGCCGGCCAGTTCTACTGGGGCCGTGCATCCGCCTGGCTCGACGGGCTGGCGCTGCACGCCGATGCGCGCACGCTGGTGCTGGACGAAGGCCGTGCGGTCGACATCGACACGCCCGCCGACTGGGCGCTCGCCGAAGCGCTGTACGCAGCGCGCACGCGCACGGAGGAACCCACACCATGAAGATCGCGATCCGTGCCGACGCCTCGGCGTCCATCGGCCTCGGCCACATCAAGCGCTGCCTGTCGCTCGCGCAGGCGCTGCGCGACGAGGACGCCGAAGTGCAGTTCTTCGTGCGCGCGACCGATGTCGACGCCGCCGGTGAAATCGCCCGGCGCGGCTTCGACTGCCACGCCTTCGCCGATGGCCCGGTGCGCGACCGCGACGCCGAACGCGATGACGCGCGCGCCTTCATCGCCAGCAGCCGCAGCTTCGAGCCCGATGCGGTGCTGGCCGACCACTACGCGCTCGGGGCGTCGTGGCACCGCGCCGTGCACGAGGGCACCGGCGCGCAGATGGCCGCGATCGACGACCTGGGCGACCGCCCGATGGCGGTCGATCTGCTGGTCGACCCCAACATGGCCTCTGACCACGCCGCCAAGCACACGCGCCACGGCGCGGCGCCGCCGGTGCTGCTGGGCGGTCCCGGCTATGCCCTGCTGTCCCCGGCCTACGCTGACGCACCGCGCGGCGAACCGCGCGACAGCGTGACCAGCATCGGCATCTTCATGGGCGGCACCGACGAGGCCGACCTGAGTTCGCTGGCGCTCGCCGTGGTGCGCGACGACCTGGGCTTTCAGGGCACCGTCGAGATCGCGACCACCTCGGGCAACCCGCATCTGGCGGCGCTGCGTGCGAAGGTCGCCGCCGATCCAGCCACGCGGCTCACGCTCGATCAGCCCGATCTGGCCGCGTTCTACGCGCGGCACGACCTGCACCTCGGTGCCGGCGGCGGCGCGACCTGGGAGCGCTGCTGCCTCGGCGCGCCGACGCTGGCGCTGCTGGCCGCGCCGAACCAGCGCGAGGTGCTGCTGCCGCTGCAGAACCTGGGCGTGATGCGTGTCGTGACCGCCGAACCGCCGCGCGCCGCCGACATCGCGCCGCCGCTGCGCGAGCTGATCGTCGATGCGGCGCTGCGCCATTCGCTGTCGGTGCACGGCCGCGAACTGGTCGACGGCCTCGGTGCGCGTCGCGTCGCGCGCCGGCTGCTCGACATGGACCGACCCACCTCGCGCCCGACAGCCCGATGACCACCGTTTCGATCCTGTGCACCGACCCGAAGCACGGCGTCAACGCCTGGCTGGAACGGTGGGCCGCCGCAGTGGCGCCGCAGGTCGAGGTGCGAATCTGCCGCGACTGGCGCGAACTGGGCGGCGGCGACGTGCTGTTCCTGGTGTCGTGCCATCAGATCATCTCCGCCTCGGTACGCGCACTCTTCAAGCACACGCTGGTGCTGCACGCCAGCGCCTTGCCGGCGGGGCGCGGCATGTCGCCGCACATCTGGCAGATCCTCGATGGCTGCGAGCTGCTGACGATGACGCTTCTGGAGGCCGAGGACGCGCTCGACACCGGCCGCATCTGGCATCAGCACGACGTGCCGATCCCCGACACCGCGGTGTGCGGCGAGATCAACGCACTGATCTTCGATGCCGAGATCGCGCTGATGGATTGGGCGCTGGCGCACCGCGACACCGTCGTCCCGCGCGAGCAGGCGGGCGAGGCCAGCCTGTACCGAAAACGCGTGCCCACCGACAGCCGCATCGACCCGCTGCGCCCGCTGGCCGATTCGTTCGACCTGCTGCGCGTGGCCGATCCCGACCGCTACCCGGCGTTCTTCGAGCACCGCGGACGCACCTACCGGCTGCGCATCGACCCGCTGTAGGCCGCGCGAACTGGCGGTCGAACCGGCCGCTTTTCCACCGCATCGTCCGGGCCGGCCTTCCTAAGATCGGCTGACAGGATGCTGCCCGCCGACGGGCCGATCCACGAGGAGCCTCCGGCCATGTTCGATACCGCACCGCCCCGACCGGGCACCCCGCACGTGCTGCGAGGCCACCGATGCTGATCGGCGACCGCACCGTCGGTGCCGATGCGCGACCCTACGTGATCGCCGAGATGAGCGGCAACCACAACCAGTCGCTCGACCGCGCGCTGCGCATCGTCGAGGCTGCCGCCGCGGCCGGTGCCGACGCGATCAAGCTGCAGACCTACACGCCCGACACGATGACGCTGGACATCCGCGCGCCGGGTTTCCTGATCGACGACCCGAAAAGCCTGTGGGCGGGCCGCCAGCTCTACGACCTGTACCGCGAGGCGCACACGCCGTGGGCCTGGCACCGCCCGATCATGGAGCGCGCTGCCGCGCTGGGACTGCACTGCTTCAGCACGCCGTTCGACGACACCGCAGTCGACTTCCTCGAAACACTGGGCGTGCCGGCCTACAAGATCGCGTCGTTCGAGTGCACCGACCTGCCGCTTGTCCGCAAGGTGGCGGCCACCGGCAAGCCGATGATCATCTCCACCGGCATGGCCACGCTGGCCGAGATCGACGAGACCGTGCGCACCGCGCGTGCCGCCGGCTGCCGCGATCTGGTGCTGCTCAAGTGCACCAGCACCTACCCGTCCACGCCGCTGAACACCAACCTGCGCAGCATCCCGGTGCTGCGCGACGCCTTCGGCTGCGATGTCGGGCTGTCCGACCACACGATGGGCTGCGGCGCTGCGGTGGCAGCCGTGGCGTTCGGCGCGGTCGTCATCGAGAAGCATTTCACCGAGTCGCGCGCCGAAGGCGGTGTCGATGCGGCGTTCTCGCTCGAACCCGCCGAATTCGCGCAGCTGCGCATCGAGACCGAGCGCGCCTGGCAGGCACTCGGCGCGCCGAGCTTCGGCATGTCGGTGGCCGAGACCGCATCGATGCGCTACCGCCGATCGCTCTACATCGTCGAAGACCTGAAGGCCGGAGACGTGCTCACCGCAGCCAACCTGCGCGCCATCCGCCCCGGCTACGGCCTGCCGCCGCGTGAACTGGATGCACTGCTCGGTTGCAGCGTGCGCCAGGACGTGCAGCGCGGCACGCCCGCCAGCTGGTCGCTGGTTCATCCCGCGGGCGTCGTGCTCGCCGCCTGACAGAGACATTGCTCCATGACGACTTCTCCAGAGACTCTCAGCATCGCGGAGATCCGCGGCCCGCAATTCATGGCGCTGCAACGCGAGGCGATGGCGCGCGACCACGCGCGGCTGCACCAGCACCTGGGCGATTTCGTCGCGGTGCCGTGTCCGGCCTGCGGGCAGACCGCCGCCAGCCGCGCCTTCGACAAGTACCGCTGCCAGTTCGTGCGTTGCCACGACTGCGACACGCTGTACATGTCGCCGCGCCCGACGCCGGCGCTGATGGACGACTACTACCGCCACTCCGAGAACTACCGTCTCTGGGCCGAGCACATCTTCCCGGCCTCCGAGGACCGGCGGCGCGACAAGCTGTGCCGACCGCTGCTGGCAACGATCGCTGCGGCCTGCGCCGCGCACGGCGTGCGGCCGGGCCACCTGATCGAACTGGGCCCGGGCTTCGGCACCTTCGCGGCGCTGGCGCGCGACAGCGGCGCGTTCGAGCGCGTCTCGGTCGTCGAGCGCACGCCCGAGATGGCTGCCGCCTGCCGCCGCCATGGGCTCACCGTGCACGAGACCGCCGTCGAGGACCTGCCCGAGCGCTTCGACGATCCGGCCGATGTGCTGGTGTGCTTCGAGGTCATCGAACATGTGTATGACCCGGTGCCGTTCCTCGCACGCGCACTGCGTCTGCTGAAGTCCGGCGGTCTGCTGGTGCTGACCTGCCCGAACGGCAACGGCTTCGACACCCAGGTGCTCGGCGCCGAGTCGGTCGCGGTCGACACCGAGCATGTGAACCTGTTCAACCCGGCGTCGATCGCCCGCCTGCTCGATCGGCTGGACTGCGAGGTGCTGGACGTCGCGACCCCGGGCCGGCTCGATGTCGAGCTGGTGCGCGAGGCGGTGCAAGCGGGCCGCTGCGATGTGTCGGCGCAACCGTTCCTTCAGCAGCTGTTGGTCACCGACCACGCGCGGCTCGCGGCGCCGTTCCAGCAATTTCTGGCCGACCACGGCCTGTCCGGCAACCTGCGCGCAATCGCCCGCAAGCGCTGAGGCCACGCCCATCATGCAGACCGCACTCGCTTCCCCTGCCGCCACCCGCGACCCGGTGGTCGTCATCAGCCGCACCAGCAGCCGCGACCCGGCGCAGCAACTGGCGCGTCAGGGCTGGTACAACGCCTGCGGCGTTTTCGGTCCCGATGCGGTGCAGGCGCTGCGCCACGAGGTCGACGATGCCTTCACCTCGCCAAACAATGCCGACAGCATCCTCACGCCACCCGGCTGCGGTGGCGTGCTGCTCGACCTGTTCCGGTTTCCCGGTATCTATCGACGTCTGTTCCAGCCGCGCACCGCCGCCGTGCTGAACGAGCTGATCGGCCCGGGCTTCGTGTTGCTGCCCGAGCACGCGGCGCACCGCGACGGTTTCGGTGGCTGGCACAAGGACACCGACATGTTCGAGTACGCCGGCAGCATGGCGCACTGGAGCGCCGACCACGCGATCTACCAGTGCGCGGTCTACCTGCAGGACAACACCGCCGAGCACGGCGGCGGCGTGTCGGTCGTCAACGGCAGTCACCTCGTGCCGAAGCCCGATGCCGGGCAGCCCGATGCGGCGCAGCGCTTCCAGGCGCGCGCGCAGCAGCAGGGCACGGTGCTCGGCGCGCAGGCGGGCGACCTGGTGGTGTTCCACACGCGGCTCGACCACCGCGCCACGCCGACCTCGGGCGCCGCACCCTACGGCGCCAAGCTGGCGCTGTTCTTCATCGCGGCGCGCGACAACCACCATGCGGCGGCCTACAGCGAGTTCATCCATCGCCGCAAGGACTACACCTACCTGAACACCTACCGCGTGCCGCCCGAGATGCAGGCGCTGGCGCGCGAGCAGGGTTTCCGCTTTGCCGACTGACTGCCGACTGACGCGCCGCCCATCCACCATGCGTTACTGCCTGCGCTGCCTGCAGCCCGACACCCGGCCGAACACCCGTTTCAGCGACGCCGGCATCTGCCCGGCGTGCGACTACGTCGATGCGGTGCGCGGCGTCGACTGGCAGGAGCGCATCGACATCCTGACCGACCTGTTCGCGAGCCGTCGCCGCAAGCCGGGCCAGTTCCACGACTGCATCATCGGTGTCTCGGGCGGCAAGGACAGCACGCGCCAGGCGCTGTGGGTGCGCGACAAGTTCGACGTCAACCCGCTGCTGGTGTGCCTGGGCTATCCGCCCGAGCAGGCCACCGACCGTGGCATGCACAACCTGTCGAACCTGATCGACCTGGGTTTCGACGTGCTGGTCTCGCAGCCCGCCCCGGCCACCTGGCGCACGCTGAAGCGCCAGGGTTTCGAGCGCTTCACCAACTCGTTCCGCTCGACCGAGCTGGCGCTGTTCTCGGCGGTGCCGCAGATCGCGCTGCGCTATGGCATCGACCTGATCCTGTGGGGCGAGAACCCGGCGCTGCAGCTCGGTGACCTGAAGACGCTGGGCAAGACCGGCTACGACGGCAACAACCTGCGCCACATGAACACGCTGTCCAGTGGCCTGCAATGGATGCTCGACGCCGGCCATGATCGTCGCCAGCTGCTGCCCTACGTCTACCCGCAGCCCGAGGAGTTCGACGCGCTGGGCCTGCAGATCATCTACCTGGGCTGGTTCCTGGGCGACTGGTCGCTGGTCAACAACGCGATGCATTCGTGCGCGCAGGGGCTGGAGATCCGCACCGACGGCGTGGCCGACACCGGCGACCTGTTCGGCGTGACCGCGCTCGACGAGGACTTCACGCCGATCAACCAGATGATCAAGTACTTCAAGTTCGGCTTCGGCCGCACGACCGACTACGTCAACGAGGAGATCCGCCTCGGGCGCATGAGCCGCGAGCGCGGCATCGAACTGGTCGAGCAGCACGACCACGCCTGCTCGCCGGACTACATCGCGCGCTACTGCGACTACCTCGGCATCGGCGTCGACGCGTTCTGGCGGCAGGTGCATGCCGCGACCAATCGCACGCTGTTCGACATCGATGGCGACGGCCGCATCCACCGTCGCTTCCAGGTGGGGGTGGGGCTGTGAAGGAGGCCGGCATGAAGCGACTCACGATCGGTGTCGTCGACTACGGCGCGGGCAACCTGGCGTCGGTGGCGCGCGCGATCACCGGCCTCGGCCACCGCTGCCGCGTCACCCGCGACACCGACACGCTGGCCGCGGCCGACGCGATCGTGCTGCCCGGTGTCGGCGCGTTTCCGGCGGCGATGGCGTCGCTGCACGAGCACGGGCTGGTCAGTTTCCTGCGGCAGCAGGCCCGGGGCGGGCAGCCGCTCATCGGCATCTGCCTGGGCATGCAGTTGCTGGCCGAAATGTCGCTGGAACACCGGCTCACCGCCGGCCTGGGGTTGATCCCGGGCCGTGTGCGGCCGCTCGCCGGTGCGCGCTGGCACATCGGCTGGAACACGATCGAGATCGACCCCGAAGATGCGCTGCTGTCGCCGAGCGACGGACAGTCGCTGTACTTCAACCACGCTTATGCGTTCGACACGCCGCCGCCGTACTGCATCGGCATCTCGCGGCTCGCCGATGCCTTCACCGTCGCGGTGCGACGCGGCAAGGTGGTCGGCCTGCAGTTCCACCCCGAGAAGAGCCAGCTCGCCGGGCGCACGCTGCTGAACAACGTGATCGAGGGCCTGTGCCGTGCTTGAGAAGCGACTGATCGGCGTCATCACCGTCAAGGACGGCTGGGCGGTGCAATCGATCGGGTATCGACGGCACCGGCCGCTCGGGCAACCCGAGGTGATCGCCGAGAACCTGGACCGCTGGGGCGTCGACGAGATCCTGCTGCAATGCATCGACCGCGATGCGCACGGCGGCGGGCCCGACCTGGCGCTGCTCGACCGGATTTGTCGTCGCGGGCTGGCCACGCCGCTGGTCTATGCCGGTGGGGTGCGCAGCGTCGCCGACGGTGTGCGTGCGGTGCAGGCCGGAGCCGAGCGCATCGGCATCGACGCGCTGCTGCACGACGACCCACAACTGGCCGCCGCGCTGGCCGAGCCGCTCGGCGCGCAGGCGCTGGTGGCAGTGCTGCCGCTGTCGGTGAACGACGGCGCGCTGGCCTGGCTGGACCACCGCAGCCGCCGCTCGACGCCGGTGCCCCAGAAGTTGCTCGACGTGCTGGCGTCCGGCGCGATCTCCGAGGTGCTGCTGGTCGACTGGCAGCACGAGGGCGTGCCCGGTGGCTTCGACGAACGGCTGCTGTCGCTGTGGCCGATGCCCACCTTGCCGTTGATCGCGTTCGGCGGGCTGAGCGAACCGGCACAACTGCGCGGCGTGCTCGAGCGCCCGAACGTCGTGGCGGCGGCCGTCGGCAACTTTCTCAACCACCGCGAGCATGCGGTGCAGCGCCTGAAGCAGTCGCTGGCCGGGCTGCCGCTGCGCGCGCCGACGCATGCGCCGCTCGACCCGGCGCGAGCCTGGAGCTGATCATGGCCGCCCTGATGCACTGCCGCCGCTGCCTGTACACCAGCGCGCACCCGCTCGGACTGGTGCTCGACGACGAGGGCATCTGTTCGGGCTGCCGCGTGCACGAGGAGAAGGACCGCCTCGACTGGGCCGAGCGCTGGCAGCGTCTCGAATCGCTGGTGGCGCCGTACCGCAGCCGCAGCGGCGACACCTACGACTGCATCGTGCCGGTCAGCGGCGCGGGCGATTCGCATTACATCGTGCATCTGGTCAAGCAGCGGCTCGGGCTGAACCCGCTGCTGGTCACCTACAACAAGTACTTCAACACTGCGCTGGGCATCCGCAACCTGGCGAACCTGCGCATCCGGTTCGACTGCGACCTGATCCAGCAGAACGTCAACCCGCACGCAGTGAAGAAGATCACCCGCGCGACGCTGCGCGACTTCGGCAGCGACTACTGGCACTGCCTGGCCGGGCAGACGGTGTTCCCGGTGCAGACGGCGGTGCGCTACCGCATCCCGCTGATCCTGTGGGGCGCCCACCAGGGGCTGGAGCAGGTCGGCATGTACTCGCACGACGACGAGGTCGAGATGACGCGCCGCCACCGCCAGGACCACGACCTGATGGGCCGCGAAGCCGACGACCTGCCGACGATGTTCGACACGCTGAAGGAATCCGACATCTGGCAGTACCGCTACCCGGACGACGCCGCCTTGTCCGAGATCGGTGTGCGCGGCGTCTACCTCGGCAACTACGTGCGCTGGGATCCGAAGGCGCAGCACGAACAGATGATCGAGCGCTGCGGCTATCGCAGCGCCGCGTTCGCGCGCACGTTCGACACGTACGACCACGTCGACTGCTGGAACTACATGGACCTGCACGACGTGCTGAAGCTGCACAAGCACGGCTACTCGAAGGTCACCGACCACGCGTGCCGCGAGATCCGCCACGGCCGGCTGACCCGGGCGCAGGGCCTGGCACTGGTGCGCCGCCACGAGCAGGCCGCGCCGCAACACCTCGACAAGTTCTGCGAGTGGCTGGGCCTGGACCGCAGCGGCCTGGGCTTCCTGCTCGACCGGCACCGCAACCCGCGCTGGTGGCGCGAAACCGAAACCGGCCGCTGGGAGTTCGCAGGCTGCAGCACGACCGCAGGCGAGGCCGTTGGTCTGACCACGCCCCCCGCTTCAGCCGTGTTCGAGGCCAACGACGTGCTGGCCCATGACGGCATCGACGGCTACATCACGATCGGCAAGGGGCATCCGTAAGGAACGCCGAAGCAGTCGGCGTAACGCGGCTGACCTGCACTTTCGACCCGTTGCGATCATTCGCTGTCGCTCAACGAGCGACAGCATTGGCGCGCAGAACTGCCACCGAGCCTGAGGCGCGGCCGGGCGCATGGCAGTTCGGCAACCTGCGCCACAACAAGCGGCTGAACCGGTTCACGCTGCGAGGCAAGGACAAGGTGGGCACACAGTGGCGCTTGTTCTGCCTGGTGCACAACATCGAGAAGGTGGCGAACAGCGGGAAATGGGGGTGAGGCAGAGCACGGGCGCTGAGCCCGCGCGAGGTGCGAGGACGGCGAAGAAGCCGATCAGAATGTGCCGATCGGACCTCGCCAGCGAGGCAAATCCAACGATGAGAAAACTTCCTCCGCTGCAAGCAAGCCGCCCCTGCGTGTCCCGCAGAAATCGGGTTATTGCCCAGCCTCGTTAGGCATTACGCGGACACCTGTTTTCTTGCTGCAACAATCAGTTTTATATTCTTGTTGGATGTGAAGAATCCCATTTTTATATTTTAGGAGGCAACCGATATGAGTAGATATTTCTTGTTTGCGGCTATTTTTTTGGCAACAGTTACGAATGCCAATGCAAACATCTTTTTCCAATCGGCTACAGGACCATTTGACAGTTGGGGGTGCTGTGGCGGTTCAGACATCAGTAGCACTCAATTTATTGGGGCGTCTTTTTCGATCAATCAGACAACGGAAGTAGAAGCAATAGGTGGGCACTTCAATAACATTAACGGTTCACCCAGCTTTGGGCTTGGCGGCACGATATTTGGTGCCATTGTTAATTTAGGAGGTAACGGTCTTCCTACCGGAAATCTTACGCAGCTTGACGGGGTTTTGGCCTACAGCGTGTTTACGCCAAACTCGGGCATCGACTCGCAGGTTTCAATCAATGCAACGCTATTGCCAGGTGCCTATGGGCTTATTTTTGGCTCTGGCCTTTTTGGGGCCAATGGAAGAATTGCCCTAACCCTAGTTCAACCTAATCAGGCAGTTACTTCGGATGGCGAAATAATATCAATTAACAATTCTAGTTTTCCAAATTGGGGGTATATGAATGACGAGCCTAACAGATATCGCATGTTTTTGTCTGGGTCAGTCGTTTCCGCAGTGCCAGAGCCGGAAACCTATTTAATACTGACGGTTGGGCTGGTAATGGTTGGCCTATTTCAGCGCAGACGCTCTTGTAACTCTAGGAATCTAAGCATTGCCTAACCAGCGCTTCGAGCGGGACTGTTCAAAAGCTGGCTTCACCAGCTTCCGGACAGCCCCTCAAGCTGAACGTTCGGCGTCATAGGGTTCACCTTGCGAGCGGTTAGCACATTTGCTAACATGCTGCATGGCATACCAAATCGACTACTTCCACGAACGGGTGCGCTCCGAGATCCAAGAGTGGCCCGTGGATGTGCTCGCTGACTACGCACACCTGATCGAACTTCTAGCCGAATACGGGCCAAGCCTTCGGTTGCCTCATTCGCGCGCCTTCGGCGATGGTCTGTTCGAGCTTCGGCCACGTGGTCGCACCGGTATTGGTCGAGCGTTCTACTGCTATCTGGTCGGACAGCGAGTAGTTGTCTTGCACGCATTCATCAAAAAGACGCAGCAAACCCCTGACAGCGAGTTGAAGCTCGCTCGCAAACGCCTTAAGGAGGTGCAGCATGGCTGATCTGAAATACAAACCCGTTCCTCACAATCACGCCGAGTTCCTTGCGTCCGCACGCAAGCGCCAGGGTTTCGCCGAGGAATACGACAGTCTTCAGCTTGAGTACGCACTGGCCGGGCAAATGCTCAAGGCTCGCGCTAAGGCAGGCATGACTCAAGACGCCGTGGCCGAACGCATGGGCACGACCAAGAGCGCAATCTCGCGTCTCGAGGCGGCAGGCCGCCACGCGCCGTCACTGGCAACGCTGAAGAAATATGCGGCCGCTGTCGGCTGCGATCTCCAGGTCAAGCTTGTTCCTCATAAGGCCGCATGACGCCGAACCCTTCGGTCGAGCCGACAAAGTGCAGCAAGCTGCACTTTGCGGCTCACCTCAAACTACTACAAGGGCTTCCCCCGCTGTCAAGCAAAGCCAGGCCATGACGAATCGCGGGAGCGATTCGTCGATGGAATTCAGCTTCTCAATCCCGATCACGTGCCGACGGCGTTGAACACAGAGCAAGGTGCGGCATGTGGGTGGAGATGGCCCTGGTGTCGGCCATCGAGCAGGCCGAGTCTCCCGCAAGGTAGTTCTCGGACCTGGATGGATTGCAGCCGCCGGGCGGCGCCGAAATCCTTCCTGTCTGTAGCGGCTGGGTTTCCCGATTCACTCGCCGAGAAAGTGCTTCCGGTAGCGAGGCGGCAGGTCGGCCAGGCGGATCAGCATCGGCAGATCGGCGGTGTTGAACGCCGGGTCCCAGGCGGGCGGTCCCAGGACCTTGGCGCCACAACGCAGGTAGCCCTTGATCAGCGCCGGAGGGTCAACATCGAGATCGCATTGCAGCTGCTCGACCGGCAGCGGCAGACGGGGGCGCACCTGCCACTCGATCGGCGCGAGGTGGGTGTCGCGCAGTTGGGTCCACAGGCTGGCGGCCACGTGGCCGCCGTCGCGCATGCCGACGCTCGCGCAGCCCATCATCGTGTCCAGTGCGTTGCGTTTCATGAACTCCGCGAGTGCGGCCCACAGGGCGAGAATCGCGCCGCCGGTGCGCCAGTCCGGGTGCACGCACGAGCGCCCCAGCTCGGCCATGCGATCGCGCATGGAGCGCAGTCGGGTCAGGTCGAACTCGGTCTCGCTGTACAGGCCGCCGACGCGTTTGGCCGCTGCGGGTGTCAGCACGCGATAGGTGCCGATCACCGGGCCGGGCTCGCCATCCGCGGTGGTGACGCGCAGCAGCAGGTGTTCGCAGTGGTCGTCGAAAAGGTCTGCGTCGTGGCCGGCCGGCGTGCCAGCGGGAAGCGACACGCGTGCGCCCATTTCCTCGACGAACACGAGGTGGCGAAGTTGCTGGGCCAGTCGCACCTCGTCGAGGTCGCGTGCCCAGACCGCCTCGAAAGCGACCGGCGCTGCCGCAGCCTTCTGGCGGTACACGGTCGGTGTGTGCGGCGCGGGCTGTCGGGCCGTGGACCGCGACGGGTTCATGTTCAGACGCGGGTCGAACATCGGCTGGGTATTCACGGGCATGTCCCTCATCGATCTCTCCTTGGGTCGCGGCGATGCTCGGGGCGGCCGATGACATCGCCGTGAAGAGTTGCTGACGGGACGGTGACAGCGCGCTGCGCAGGCGTGTGTCGGCAGGCTCCCGGCGACGCGGGAAGACTGTGTCAACACCGTGTCATGTCAGGGTGTGACCATGCGAGTCCATGCACACAGAAGGCGCAAGCATGGACAGCACTGAAGAGGATGGGGCCTTGTCCGTGCGTACGGCATGGATCTCCGATCTGCATCTCGGAACCCCCGGTTGCCAGGCGCGGGCGTTGCTCGAATTCCTGCGAACCACCGAGTGCCAGACGCTGTATCTCGTCGGCGACATCATCGATGGCTGGCAGCTGCGCCGCTCCTGGTACTGGCCGCAGAGCCACAACGACGTGGTGCAGAAGATCCTGCGCAAGGCGCGCAAGGGCACCCGTGTGATCTTCGTGCCCGGCAACCACGACGAGTTCGCACGTCGATACGTGGCACACAACTTCGGCGGCGTCGACATCGTCGAGGACTGCGTTCACACCACGGCCGACGGCCGCCGGCTGTGGGTGACCCATGGGGACCTCTTCGACGGGGTCATCCAGTGCGCCAAGTGGCTGGCCTAGGTCGGCGACATCGCCTACGAGTTCACGCTGAGGCTGAACCGCCGCTTCAACGTGGCCCGGGCGCGACTCGGCCTGCCGTACTGGAGCCTGTCTCGCTTTCTCAAGCTGAAGGTCAAGCGCGCGGTCAGCTACGTGGGTGATTTCGAGGCGGCGCTGGCGCGCGAAACCCGCAGTCGCGGCCTCGATGGTGTCGTCTGCGGTCACATCCACCACGCCGAGATCCGCGAGATCGAGGGCGTGCTGTACTGCAACGACGGTGATTGGGTGGAGAGCCTCACCGCCTTGGTCGAGCACCACGACGGCCGGCTCGAAATCATCGACCGCAGCGCCGAGGCACGGCAGGTCGCGGTGGCTCCGGCGCGGACCGAGTCGGCACTGCTGCCGATGCCGGGGACCGTGTCTCCGGTCCACTGCGTCGATATCGCGCCGCGCGCCTGAGGACATCGACGGCACACCCCGGCCGGGTGCGCCTGCGAAGCACCCCGGTCTGGCGCGCGACTGCTTCAAGTCACGCGTGCGGGCCCTGATGCATCAGTGCTTCGCCCATGCGGATGCGCCGACCTGGCTCGATGCCGGCGCACAAGGTGAAGCCGGGCGGCGCGAAGACCAGGATGGTCGAACCGTGCTGGAACCATCCCATCTCCTGACCTTTGGCGAAGCGCGCCTTGCAGGCAATCTCGTTCGGCCCGCGGTAGCGCAGGTGCAGCAGCACGTCGAGGAAATGCAGCCGGATGCTGGCGACCAGGATGGCCGCGACCGGCACCAGCGCGATCGGCTGTCCGCTGTTCTGCATGCGCAACCGCAGCACGGCGCGCTCGTTGCGGCAGAACAACTGCTCCACCCGCGCCAATGCGATCGGGTTGACGTTCCAGGTGTCGCCGCTCAGGTAGGTCAGGTGATCGACCTCGCAATCCTGTGGCGCGTGGAAGCGGTGGTACATCGCCGACGTGAGTCGCAAGGTCACGTAGGTTCCGCGGTGGAAGGCGCGGGTGTCCTGGCTCGGACCGAACAGGTCACGGATGGCATACGGAAAGCCCTTGGCCTGGAACACCTGGCCGTCATGGACCCGTCCGCAGGCGCCGACGATCGCATCGCACGGGCTGGTCAGGATGTCCGGACGCTGATCGATCGTGCGGGCGCCTTCCCGCAGCTCCCGCGTGAAGCAGTCGTGCAGGCTGGCGAAGCGCTGCTGGCGGGCGTCGCTCAGGTCCAGGTCGGTGAAGAGCCGCCAGACGGCAATCGACGCGCGCGCAATCCACGGGTTGCGGATCTGGCTGAACCAGCCCATCCAGCGCGTCAGCAGCATGCGCGGCACCCGGTTGGTCAGCAGGAAATTGAGATCTTCGTTGGCAACGAGCCGGCGCAGCGGATTCATGGTTTTCACGGTCCTGTCAATCGAGACTGTTAGATAACGGGTTGGACATCAACACACCTGCTCATGGACGAATCCTTCGCACTCTCTGCACTGACGCTCGGCATCCTGGCCTGGGCGTTTCCGCGCGCCAAGCGGCGGCTCGAACTGTCGAAAGCCAAGCACCGCTCGCTGGCCGGCCACTCCCGCATGGCCAAGCGCATCGTTGCGCTGATTCCTGGCTACGCCTATGACGAAGACGGCTTCTTCGCGTCGGATGGCGCAACCGCCGAGGTGGTCGAACGCCGCCGCGCCGGCTTCCAGCGACTGGCGCGGCTGTACGACGAGCGCTACCCGCGCAGCGCCGCCATGACCGCACGGGCGCGAGACGGCGTGTCCGATCTGCAGTTCACCAGCAACTACCGGGTTCCGTTCCAGTACAGCCCTTATTTGCGCCAGCACCTGAGGACCGGCAGCTTCCTCAAGGCGGCGCATGGCGTGACCGTCGAAGACCTGGACGGCAACGTCCTCTACGACCTGACCGGCTCCTATGGCGTCAACGTGTTCGGCGTCGACTTCTACAAGGAGTGCATCGATGAAGGCGTCGCGCGGGTGCGAGACCTCGGCCCGGTGCTCGGTTCCTACCATCCGTGCGTGATCGACAACGTGGAACGATTGAAGGCCATCTCCGGCCTCGACGAGGTGTCGTTCCACATGTCGGGCACCGAAGCGGTGATGCAGGCGGTGCGGCTGGCCCGGTACCACACCGGACGGAAGAATCTGGTGCGCTTCTGCGGCGCGTATCACGGCTGGTGGGAAGACGTTCAGCCCGGCCCGGGCAACCCGCTGCCACCGCGTGAGACCTACACGCTGCGCGACATGCACGAGCGGTCGCTGCAGGTGCTTCGCACCCGGCGCGACATCGCCTGCGTGCTGGTCAACCCGCTGCAGGCGCTGCATCCCAATGCCGGCGCACCGGCCGATTCGTCGCTGGTCGACAGCGGCCGGCATGCCGGCTTCGATCGCGAGGCCTACACCGCCTGGCTGCGCGCGTTGCGCGAGGTGTGCACCGAACGCGGCATCGTGCTGATCCTCGACGAGGTCTTCGTCGGTTTTCGGCTGGCACCGGGCGGCGCGCAGCAGTACTTCGGCGTGGCCGCCGACATGGTCGTGTACGGCAAGACGCTGGGGGGTGGCCTGCCGGTCGGCGTGGTGTGCGGCCGCGCCGCGCTGATGAAGCGCTTTCGCGAAGAGCGGCCGGCGGACGTCTGCTTTGCGCGGGGCACCTTCAATGCGCATCCCTGCGTCATGGGGGCGATGGGCGCGTTTCTCGATCGGCTCGACAGTCCGCAGGTGAAGGCCCTGTATGACGGCATCGATGCGCGATGGGACGATCGCGCGCAGCGGTTCAACCAGGCCTTGCAGTCGGCCGGACTGCCGGTGCGCATCGCGCACCTGTCGTCGATCTGGACCGTCACCTACACGCAGCCGTCGCGCTACAACTGGATGCTTCAGTTCTATCTGCGGGCGCATGGACTGGCGCTGAGCTGGGTCGGTTCAGGTCGCATCATCTTCAGCCTCAACTACAGCGATGAGGATTTCGCTGCGGTACTGAAGCGCTTCGTGGCGGCAGCGCATGAAATGCAGGCTGACGGGTGGTGGGATGGCGCTGCGACGAGCAACCGATTGATCCGGCGCGGCATCCTGCGGGAAATGCTGCGCAAGCGATTCCGGGGTTGAGGGCCTCGAAGCCGGTCGGCCGCGAACGGCGGCCGACCGGCTGACCCCCTGCCGGATCACTCGGGCCGCGCGTGCCGCTGGGTGTCGATCCACTCGCCGCGCAGCAGATGCAACGGTGCGCGGTGGTACAGCTTGATGTCATGGAACGGGTCGGTCAGGATCTTCGTCATCCACACCAGCCCGGTCATCAGGTCGGCCTTCATCCACAGCTGAAGGACCCGCACGACCAGCCCCGCGACGCCCAGCGCCAGCCAGCCGATGCCGACATCGTGCACGTAGGCGTTGAACGATTCGGCCGGCGCGATCAGGCCGAACACCGAAGGCGACCACCACAACAGCAGCGGCACCGCGACCCAGGCGCCCATCAGGACGAGCTTGCGCTGGATGTTGTAGCCCACCTTGACCTCTTCCTTGTAGGCGTCGGTCACCTGGTTGATTTCGTCGTAGCCGCGTGGCTCGAAGAAGAAGTGCCCGGCCTGCCGCGTCGTCATCGAGACGCCCCAGGCCAGGATGGCGGCCATCGCCGGATCGACGAACAACAGCCCGTACGCGATGACGAAGCAGATCGCGCTGATCAGATGCAGGCTCTGGTTGACGCGGCTGTGGTGGTAGTAGCGGTGGTCGTCCCAGCGCTGTTCGTCGAGTGCTTGAAGGAAAGGTTTCATGGCGTGCCTCCGGGTCCCGGTTGATGGAAGCGCCGGCAGGCGCAGCCTCGTCGCATGTTGACGGCGTTGCGTGAAACCAGCGTGACGATCCTGTTTGTCATCGAACTGTTGCGATCGATGTGCAGCATTCATGCATCAACACATCGGCAAGGCGGCATACCGTGGTCAACAACTGCCCTGCGGCTCAGCGATCGATGCGTGTCTCGGTGGTCACCGAAACCTATCCGCCCGAGGTGAACGGCGTGTCGCTGACGCTGTCCCGTGTGGTCGAAGGACTGCACCGGCGTCACCACGACGTCCAGTTGATCCGGCCGCGACAGGGCCCTGCGGATACACCGAGACAAGACCCCCGCTTTCAGGAGGTGTTGATGCGCGGGATGCCCATCCCGCGCTATCCGAACCTGCGCATGGGGCTGCCGTCCCAACGCGCGCTGGTCAGTCTGTGGCGTGCCGAGCGACCCGACGTCGTCCACATCGCCACCGAAGGGCCGCTGGGCTGGTCGGCGCTGCGCGCTGCCTTGCAGCTGAAGCTGCCGATCAGCACCGACTTTCGAACCAATTTCCACGCCTACAGCCACCACTACGGGATCGGCTGGCTCAACCGACCCATCATGGCCTACCTGCGCCGGTTCCATAACCGGACCGGCTGCACGATGGTGCCCACCGACGCACTGCGTCGCGAGCTCGAACTCGGTGGGTTCCGCAACCTCAGCGTGGTGTCGCGCGGTGTCGACACGGTCCAGTTCGCACCCGAGCAACGCAGCGAGGACCTGCGGCGCCGCTGGGGTGCCGAGCCCGGCGACCTGGTGATCGTTTTCGTGGGGCGCCTGGCGCCGGAAAAGAATCTGGGCGTGCTGCTGGCCGCTTTCGAGGCGATCCGCAGCATCGATGCACGGGCTCGCCTGGTTCTGGTCGGAGATGGACCGCAACGCGCCGAATTGCAGGCGTTGTGTCCCTCGGCGATCTTTGCCGGCCACTGCCACGGCCAGAACCTGGCAGCGCACTACGCATCGGCCGATCTGTTTCTCTTCCCCAGCCTGACCGAGACCTTCGGCAACGTCACCACCGAGGCGATGGCCAGTGGCTTGCCGATGGTGGCCTTCGACCACGCGGCGGCCGCGCAATTGATCCGCTCGGGCGACAACGGCATGCTGGCGAACTGCACCGATGCGCCGGCCTTCATCCGGGCGGCAGTCGATCTGGCCGCCGATGCGCAGCGCCGCCGAATCGTGGGCGAGCAAGCTCGCCGCACCGCCTGTGCGCTCGCTTGGGATGTGATCGTTGCGCGCTTCGAAGGGGTGCTGTCGTCGCTGCTTCAGCAGACGCCCGCAGTGGAGTCGACGGTTCCCGTGATGCTTGAGCAAGTCACATCGTGAGTCCGCAGGACGAGGGCATCCCCGGCGACCTGCATGTGCCCACGCAGGGTGAGTCGATCTCTGCAGGGCGCTGACGGACGGCGGAACCCGCTCAGTCCCGCTGCCCCGCAGGCGATCAATGCGGAGACACGTCCATCAGCCCCATCTCCGCACTGCTCATCAGTGCCTCGATGTCGGTCAGGATGAGCATCCGCTCCACGTCGCCGTGCTTGATACAGCCGATGCCCATGATGTAGCCCGCATCCACGGAGGAGTTCAGTTCGGGGGCCGGCTTGATGTCGTCGGCAGCCAGTGCCAGCACGTCGGACACCGAGTCGACCACCGCGCCGATCACGCGGCCGTGCACGTTCAGGACGATCACCGCAGTGGTTTCCTTGTACTCGGCTGACTCGCAGCCCAGCTTCAGGCGCATGTCAACGATGGGCACGATCACGCCGCGCAGGTTGACCACGCCCTTGATGAAGTGGGGTGCATTGGCGATGCGCGTAGGCGCTTCGTAGGACCGGATTTCCTGCACGCGCAGGATGTCGATGCCGTACTCCTCGCCGCCCAGTCGGAAGGTCAGGAACTCGCGGGGCATGCCGGCCGCAGCGGCACCCGGCCGGCTCGTGGGGCCTGCCGCTGTCTGCGGTGCGGCCTGTTCTGCAACGGGGCGATCTTCAATGATGGTGCTCATCTGAGACTCCTTGAAAGTTGAAGGGGCTGATGCGGCTGGCCGCGCTCAGAACGTTTCCCAGTCGTCGGTGCCGGTCTTGGCGGGCGCGCTGGCCACCGGGTTCGCTTCGGCGGTTGGTGCGGGAGGAGAACTTGGCTTGGCCTTGAACGAAGGGCGGGCGACGTTCTTCGCCCGGTCCGGGCCACGCCGCTCGGCGGTGGGTGCATTGGCGGCCGGTGCTGACGCGTAGTTCGAGGTCACCGCCCCGTCGCGTTGCGACAGCTTGAACACCGCCACGGCCTGCACCAGTTGCTGTGCCTGGCCCTTCAGGCTTTCTGCGGCGGCGGCGCTTTCTTCCACCAGTGCGGCGTTCTGCTGTGTGGCCTGGTCCATCTGGTTGACGGCTTCGCCAACCTGCTCAATGCCTGAGCTTTGCTCGACGCTGGCCGAGGTGATCTCCGCCACGATGTCGCTCACGCGACGGATCGAGCCGACGATCTCGCCCATGGTCTTGCCGGCCTGGTCCACGAGCACGGTGCCTTGCTCCACCTGCTCGACGCTGCGGCCGATCAGGGTCTTGATCTCCTTGGCGGCCTCGGCACTGCGTTGGGCCAGGCTGCGCACTTCGGAAGCCACGACGGCGAAGCCGCGGCCTTGCTCACCGGCACGCGCTGCTTCGACGGCGGCGTTGAGCGCCAGGATGTTGGTCTGGAAGGCGATGCCATCAATGACGCTGATGATGTCGCCGATCTTGCGGCTGCTGTCGTTGATGCCCTGCATGGTGGTGACCACCTTGCCGACCACCTCGCCGCCTTGCGCCGCCACGGCCGAAGCGCCCTGCGCCAATTGGTTGGCCTGCTTGGCGCTGTCGGCGTTGTTGCGCACCGTGGTGCCCAGCTCTTCCATCGTCGCTGCGGTTTGTTGCAGCGAGCTGGCCTGCTGTTCGGTGCGGCTCGACAAGTCCATGTTGCCTTGCGCGATCTGTGCGCTGGCGATGGCCACGCTCTCGGAGTTCTGGCGCACGCTGGAGACCACCTGGGACAACGCACTTTGCATGCGCGCGGCGGTGGCCATGGCGCTGGTGTTGTCGCCTGCCTTGAGTTCGATGCGCACGCTCAGATCTCCATCGGCCACGCGTTGCATGGCGGCACCCAGTTCGGCCGGCTCGCCGCCCAGGGCACGGGTCAAGTTGCGGGTGATCACGAAGCCCGCAGCGCTTGCCAGCAAGAAGACGAGCACGCAGGCGCCGATCAGCAGGTTGCGTTGTGCTGCATAGCTTGCTGCGGCCTCCTCCACGCGCTTCGCCGCGACGCCCCGAGAGAACTCTGCATACGCCTGCGCCGTCTTGCTGAGACTGGCCAGCAACGGGCGGCACTCCTTGTTCATCTTGGCGACGGCTTCGTCACGCTGTTTGTTCAGGGCCTTGTCGACGATGTCCAAGGCGACCGGCGCATAGGCCTGTTCAGTCTTGTCCATCTCGGCGACCAGGCGGCGTGCTTCTTCAGGCGTATCGGGCGCCTGAACCAATTGTTTGAGCTTGGTCATCCACTCCGTGGTGTCCTTGTGGGCGGCAACGACCTTTTCCTTTTCGACCGCCAGATCCTCGGGGCTGCTGACGAGTACCAGGTTGCGGGCAGCGATGGCGCGACGATCCACGGCGCTTCGCACCTGCGTGGCCGCCTCGATGCGCGCAGTGAGTCCCAGGGCAAAGCCTTCGTAGCGGTCGTTGGCGTCAGACAGTGACTTCATGGCGAAGCCGGAGATGGTCAGCACCATCAGGGCCAGAAGGCCAAACGCCCAGGTCAATTTGGCACGCACGGTCAGGTTGTTCATTGTTCTTCCTTGAGGTTAAAAGCCGGTGCGCAAGTGGGAGAACCCACCGTGGCGCAGGCACGGGATCACAGTCAATCTGAGGTGTTTATCGGCGGGCAAACGACAGGCTTGAACCCTTTTGGCGCCCCGGGCCTGGCGATCGGCGGCAGGCTGATGCGGAACCGACCGGACCGGCGCGGCCACGGCCACGCGGCATCGGTCAGCCACCGCGCCCGGGTGAGCCGGGTACCTTGCGCAGCCGGCGGTCGTTACCGGCGGATGGGATGCCCGGCCGACGTGCTGTGCGACGGATCGCGGTCCGTCTTGATGACGCAGGGCTGCGGCGCAGTGCTCAGGCGCGTTGCCGGGCTGCTTCCGCCTGGCGCGTCAGTTCACCGCACAGTGTCGCGAAGCGCGGGCGACCCGGGTACTTGTCCATCAGCGCGCGGGCGCTGTCGTGGAATTCGGGCGGAAGCTGGTAGGCGTTGGTCGAGTTGTGGAACAGCGGCACGTCCAGGATCTGGGCGATCGGCCGCTGCGCCATCTGCTCGGCCTGCAGGCACAGGTCGGTGGCCCACAGATGCCAGCCGAGCGACGGGTCGATCGCGACCGCGCTGTCGCGGTGCAAGGCCACGGCGAACTCGTCCATCGACACCGCGCCGGCCGAGGGCGGGTGTCTGAACAAGGTGGTGCGGTCGATCACCAGACCGGCCTGGCGGACCGAGCCCGGGCGTGCCGGGTCGGGTTCGAGGCCGGCAAAGCCGATCGGCGCACCGGTCAGCCCGGCGCGTTCGACCGCGCCCAGCTGCTGCGCCAGCGCGTAGCCGCTGCCGGTCGGAAAGTACACGTCCTGGTGCGCCATCACGCGCCAGGCATGGCTGGCGCGCTGTGCGCCGCTGGCATAGGCCGCCGCGGCGCTGCCGGCGCCCTGCACGCAGATCACTTCGGCATCGACTTCTTGCAGGCCCGGAGATCGCGCCACGTTCAGTTCGTGCTGCCACGGGCGGTTGACCGGCACGATCACGCTGAACGGCACGCGCGGGCCGGGTCGCAGCAGCGACTGCAGCGGCCACTTCTCGCACACCAGGATCATCTGGTACAGGCCGAGGTTGTGCTCCGCCGTCTCGACCGGCAGGCCGAGTGCCACCGCCGCGTCGAGGATGCGCGCGGCAAAGTGCGTCTGCGGCAGCTTGAAGCGGTACTGGTCCTTCAGGTGCGGCATCCAGCCGCTGTCGAGGAAGGTCTTGAACGCCGAGGAGGGCGTGAAGAAGCGCGTGTGCGTGCGGTCCAGCAGGCCGGCCGCGTCGTAGCTGATGTCGCCGGCCACCAGGCGTTCGATGACCGACAGGTGGCCCATGTTGGGCAGGCAGCAGGCGATGCGGGCATCGTCGGTGCCGAGGTCGTACAGCGCACTGAGCAGGCGCTCCGGGGTGCGCAGGTGTTCGAGCAGGTCGCCGATCACGATGACATCGAAGCCGCCTTCCAGCACCGACAGATCGGCGCTGTCCAGGTCCAGTTGCAGGGCCCGATCGAGGTGCTGCGACGCTGCGGCCACCGCGTCGGCCGACACGTCGACACCCCACCACTGCGCTGCGGGGTGCAGCTCCTTGAAGCGGCGACCCAGCAGGCCGTTGGCACAGCCCAGTTCCAGCACGCGGCGCGCGGTGGGCGGAATGGCGTCGAGCAGCTTGAGGTTCAGGCCGTCGTAGTAGTTCGTGGCAGCAGCGGGGGCAACGGGTGCGCGCATGGACAGGGCTCCGGAAAACGATTCAACCAGCGACGGCGGCTTGCGCCGCGCGGCGCAGGGCCTCGCTGCGCGTGGGGGCCAGCAGGTTGAGGGCGGGGATGTCGAGGCCGCCCGGCACGCTCGCGGCAGGCTGCCTCGCCGCGTCGGTGGGTGGGGCCGGGTGCGGCAGGATCGACGCCATCGGCGCTGCGGCGGCGACAGGCATTTCGGGCCTGCGCTGCTGTGGCGTCGGCACGAAGTCGTCGTCGGGCAGCCGCAGATCGGCCTGCATCGTGCGAGCGACGTTGCGTTCGCGCGCGGTGGTCTCGATTTTCTCGAGCGTCACGCGCATGAACGCGGCCTGCTCCTTGGCGCAGGGCTGCAAATTGATATCGAGGTAGCTCGAATCACTCAGCTTGAAGCGGTGCTCGAACCAGCCGAGGTACCAGAACCAGTCGGTGTAGTAGATCCACGAGTTCTCGTTCATCGCGCGCACGTGGGTCGGGTCCTGCCAGGCGGTCGGCGCGCGTTCGAACGGCACCTCGATGCGCAGCTCGCCGCCGAGGTCGAGCAGGCGCAGGCAGCTGCCCATCAGCCTGGCCAGATCGGGCACGTGCTCCAGCACGTTGTTGGCGTTGATGACCTGCACGCTGCCTTCTTCCAGCAGCAGGGGCCCGGTGGTCGGCGAAGCGGCCTGCAAGGGCAGTGTCAGCGGCTGCGACAGGTCGAGCAGCAGGTCCGGCTGGGTGCTGTCCTGCACGTCGAGGTTCAGCCAGCCGGCGCGGTAGTCCTTGCCCGAACCGAGGTTGATGTGGGTCGGACGCCAGGCGTCCGGGTCGCGGCGCTTGGCGTGCTCGTTGCCGAAGCCGGCTGCGAAGGCCAGCAGGTCGGCGTAGGGCTCGATCGGGTCGGTCTCGCGGAAGCGATCCAGCCCGGCGCGCATCGCGTCGAAGCAGGCCGGCGTGCCGAAGTCCTCGCCGAAGAACTGCACCACTTCCTCGTCGCTCTGCAGCCACAGCACGCTGTCCTCGAAATCGGGGTGCGGGCGGGTCTGCGCGGTGCGCTCGGAGATGACCGGCGTGCCCAGCGACAGGCAGTGCGAGACGCGGGCCTGCTCGAAGCGGCTGCTTTCGTAGAAGTGCACGTTCAGCACCGCCTTGGCCTGCGCGATGTAGTGGTCGCGCTCGGGTCCGTACAGCGGGCTGTCGAACACGGAGACGGAGAGGCCCAGCGCTTCGATGCGGTCGATCCAGGCGCGGCGGCGCGGGTTCATGCTGCCGAAGAACAGCAGGTCGATCGGGCGATCTTCCAGCGGCAGCGGCTCGGCCGGCGCCAGGTAGGGCGCATGCAGGAAGGGAACCAGCGGCACGTCGCTGGCTTCGATCGCATAGCTGGCCACGTTGTCGGCGTCGTAGTCGACCACCGCCGAAGTCGCCAGCAGCTTCAGGTACTCGGGCGTGACCTGGGCCCCGCCTTCACCGAGCTGTTCGAGGTTGACGAAGACGCAGGTGTGGCGCTGGTTCTGTGCGGCCTCGAAGCCGAGGTGCGCGCCGAAGACGAAATTGACCGCATCGTGGCGCAGCCGGTTCTTGGCCAGCGTGACCGTGGCGCCGAGGCGCCGGAACTGGAAGCGGAAGTAGCGTGCCTGGTCCACCAGACCGAGGGAGTGCACGTAGCCCGTGGGCTGCACGATGCAGAGGTGGATGGGGGGGATGGCGCTCATCGGTCGGACCTTTCTCAACGGAGGCCCGAACAACGTCAGGCACGGTATCGGAAGTGTTCGGCGATACCTGACTTTCCGAAAGGCCGATGTGCGGCGCAATTCACCGCCAAATGTTCACGGGCCGCCGGCAGCGCGAGACGCGACGCAGGGGCCGTGATTCAGAGCGCGGGCAGGTGCTCCGGTGGCAGGCCGGCCACGGCGCGCGCCCACATGCGGTCGTACAGCGCCTCGATGTCGCGGGCGAAGCGCTCGCCGTCGAACAGCGGGCTGGCGCTGCGGCAGGCGTCGATCTGCAATCGCAGTTCGGCGCGGCGCGCCGGATCACGCGCCAGGTCGACGACGGTGTCGACGTAGCGTTGGCGGTCGTCGCAGATCAGTTGCGGCAGGCCTGCGGTGTCGAGCAGGCTGGCCGCCACGCGCTGCGCGAAGATCTCGCCGGTCAGCGTGACCACCGGCACGCCGACCCACAGCGCTTCGCCGGCGGTGGTGTGGGCGTTGCAGGGCCAGGTGTCGAGGTACACATCGGCGCAGCCCAGGCGGCGCAGATGCTGGTCGTTGGGCAGCAGCGGGGCGAACAGCAGCCGGTCCTCGGCGATGCCGCGGGCACGCGCTGCGGCGGTCAGGGTGGCCTGCACATTGGTGTTCCAGCGCAGCAGCCACAGCACCGCCCCGGGCACGCGATCGAGGATGCGGCACCAGTGGTCGAACACCTCTTCCGAGATCTTGTACGACTGGTGAAAGGCGCACAGCAGCACCTTGTCTTGCGGCGCGTCCCAGTCGGCACGGCAGCTCGCGAGGGGCCGCAGCCGATGCGCGTCGTTCGGCTGGTAGCAGTGCGGCATCTGCGCGATCTTCTCGCTGTAGTGGTTGGCCAGCGCCAGCGGCGTGACGATGCGGTCACCGATGAAGTAGTCGACGTACGGCGCGCCGCTGGTGCCCGGAAATCCGAGCCAGCTCACCTGCAGCGGCGCCGCGCGGTGGGCGGTGACCGGCATCACCGTGCCGTAGGTGGCGCCCTTGGCGTCGATCAGGATGTCGATGTTCAGCTCGCGAATGCGCCGCGCGATCGTCGCGTGGCTCTTCCCGCGCAGATCCTCGAAGTGCTCGCTGGAGTCGCGGATGCGGTGCCGCATCGGGCTGTCGTCGTCGGGCCCGGCGGAAATCAGCGTCACGTCGTAGCGCGTGCGGTCGTGGCATTCGAGCATCTGCACCATCAGCTGGCTGGTGGCGTGCTGGTGGAAGTCGGCCGACAGGTAGGCGATGCGCAGCCGTCCGTCGTGCGCCTGGGCCGCACGGCGCGGCAACGGCGTCACGAACGACGCGACCCGCAGCGCGTACAGGTGAGCGGCCTTGCGAAGCTCCAGCGGATCGTCGCCGACCACCGCGTGGGTGAACGGACCGGTCTCGGTTGCGGTGTCGTCGGGTGCGGCCTGGATGGCGGCATGCAGATGCTGCATCTCCTGCGCGGCCGGCGCCCAGCGGCAGGCCTCGCGTTCGAGGAAGACGAGCTGTGCGCGCGCCGCCAGCTCGCTGGCGTCGAGGCCGAGCAGCAGCGCGGTGCGCACGCACTCGGCGGCCTCGGCCTTCATGCCCTTGTCCTTGAACGACATGCCCAGATGGAAATGCAGCACCGCGTCGTCCATCTTCAGCGCGAGGGCCTGCATGAAGGCGGCGATCGCCTCGTCGTCGCGCCGGCAGCGCTGCAGCGACAGCCCGAGCGAGAGCCAGTGCGAGCGGTCGCGCGGCGCGTCGGTCGGCAGCGCGAGCAGGCAGTCCGCCGCGTCGGCGGGCCGCCCGCGTTCGAGCAGCGCGTGCGATTCGAGGGTGTAGGCCAGCGCCAGCCGCGGTTGCCGCTTGCGCAGCTCGCCGGTGCGCTTGACCGCCGCATCGGGCTGTCCGGCGCAGATCAGCGCATGCGCCGCCGCGAGCCCGTAGGCCTCGTCCGGATGCAGGCGAAACGCCTGCTCGAACTTCGCTGCGGCGTCGGACCAGTGTTCACGTTCGGCCTGCGCCTGGCCGGCTTGCCAGCTTCGGTAGGCACGGCCGTGCGCGGCAGCGCCGGCGCGTGGCGGGGTGGGGGTCGGCAGGACCAGGGCCATGGCGTGAGGCGCCGCATCTGCTGGCGCACGGAAGTGTGTTGAACGGGCAGGGTAGACGGAGGTCGATCCGGGCCGAGGCCGGAAAAGCGTGGCAAGTCGGGGCCAATTCCGGTGGCTGCCGCCAGCGGCGTGCGCTGTCGACGCGCTGTCAGCCGATCGAGCTGCCGGCCGCTGCCTCGCGCCAGCTCCGTGCGCGCTCGCGCCACGCGGCAGCCTGCGCCGCCTGACCCAGGCTGGCGTGAAACGCCGACAGGTTGTGTGCCGCGAGGTAGCTGCCGCGCCCGCGCAGGCTGTCGGGCAGGTCGGGGCGCTCGCCGATTTCGATGGCGCGCAGCCAGGCGCGCTCGATCAGCGGCAGCCACTCGGCTGCCTTGGCCGGCCGTGCCAGCGCGGCGTCGAGCAGCAGGTCGCCCAGCGTGAAGAAGTAGTCGGGCGAGTGCTGCCACGTCGGCCGTTCGCGATCGGCCAGTTCCAGTGCGGCTTCGTAGCGGCCGAGCTTCTTCAACGTGAATAACAGTCGCAGCAGCAGATCGTGCCGCCATGAAGCGGTCGCTGCGTCGTCGCCCCAGGCCGCTTCGTAGTGCGGCAGCGCCTGTGCGAAATCGCCGTGCACCTCGCAGTCCTTGCCCAGCTGGTAGCTGAGATAGCGGTCGCCAGGGTGCTCGGTCAGCGCGGTCAGCAGCAGCGATCGGTTGCGGCCACCCTTCGGCCCCATCTGCGCGGGCAGGTAGCCGTCGTGGCCGACGACCAGACCGAGCCGCTGGCGCGGCAGCGTCGAGGCGGGTTGCTCATGAATGCGGCCGCTGTAGGCCACGCCGCGCGGCAGCACGCGTGGCAGCCAGCTCGGCGCCTGCTGAAGCTGGTCGCGTTCGTCGCTCACCTGGCTGTCGACGCGCACGAGCCCCAGAAACTCCGGGGGCCGAGAACGCAGATCGGCGATCGCCTCGGCACCCGAGGCGATCCATTCGTCGGCATCGAGAACCAGTCGCCACGGTGCGTCGACCTGCGCCAGGGCCGCATTGCGGGCGGCCGAGAAATCATCGACCCACGGGAAGCGGGCGACCCGCGCGCCGCAGCGGCGGGCGATGTCGGTCGTGCCGTCGGTGGAGCCGGTGTCGAGCACCAGCATGTCGTCGACGTGCGCGCGCACGCTGTCCAGGCAACGGGCCAGGCAGCGGGCTTCGTTGCGAACGATCATGACCAGAGCGATCGATGGGACGGGGGAGCGCATCGGCCGTGATTGTCGAACTGGCTTCAGTTCGGAGCGAAGGTGCCGATCGCCCGAGAAGCGCGGCAACGCCGGCGCTGTTCCGTCGATCACTCCCTGGCGACACGTTGTGCGTTTTTTTGCAGCCTCTGCACCACCAACGCTCAAGTTCCTGCGAAGGCACTCCGATATGCCTTCCAACGGGTCTGGAAACAGGGTCGTTGTCCGGTTAGCCGGCCCACGGTGGAGCAGATCTTCTGGACTGCGAAGCACACGGTTGACTAGCGCGGGTGGTGCCGGTGGACGGGATGACCGTCTCGTGCACGGGTACAGGCAAGGACAGTGAGGGGCGATTCCCGAGCGGTCCGAGTTAACGCCGGCAGCTAGGCCGGGATTTTTTCTAACTGACAGGAGATCATCATGTCCGCAACCATCAATACCAACGTCTCGTCGCTGAACGCTCAGCGCAACCTCTCGATGTCGCAGAGTTCACTCTCGACATCCATGCAGCGCCTTTCATCGGGTCTGCGCGTCAACAACGCGAAGGACGACGCGGCCGGCCTGGCCATCGCCGACCGGATGAACGCCCAGATCAAGGGCATCAACGTCGCGGTGCGCAATGCCAACGACGGCATCTCGCTGGCGCAGACCGCTGAAGGCGCGCTGTCCACCGTGACCGACGTGCTGCAACGCATGCGTGAACTGGCAGTGCAGGCGCAGAACGGTTCCAACGGCACCACCGACCGTGCCAACCTCGACACTGAATATCAGCAGCTGAGCGCTGAAGTCACCCGCATTGCCGCCCAGACCAAGTTCAACGGCACGGCCATCGTCGGCGCGAGTGCCGGCGCCCAGGTGTTCCAGGTCGGCGCCAACAACGGCGACACGCTGACGATCACCACCTCGACGGTCACCACCGTCGCTGGCGGCGTCACGACGGCGGCCCTGGCTTCGACCGCGCTGGCCGCCATCGACACGCAGCTCGACACGATCACGACCTCTCGTGCCACCTACGGTGCGGCGATCAACCGTTTCCAGTTCGCGATCCAGAATCTGCAAGTCACCGGCGAGAACCAGAGCGCTGCGCGCGGTCGCATCATGGATGCCGACTTCGCAGAGGAAACGGCCAACCTGTCGCGCTCGCAGATCCTGCAACAAGCTGGCACGGCGATGGTGGCGCAGGCCAACCAGCTGCCGCAGCAGGTGCTTCAGCTGTTGCGCTGATCCCGGTCTGAACGGCTCCGTCCGTCAAACCATCCGGCCGCCCTTCGGGGCGGCTTTTTCATTTTTGAACTGACCTGCAGAGCACCTGCTTTTCATCGGACTGCGCCCGCACGGCCTGTCGAAGAATCCATGGACAGGCCGCGTTTGCGCAGTGCCTGAAGCCGCCGAGTCGCCGACCCGGTTGTCTCATCGGATTGTTCAGGAGTGCTCTACATGTCGCAGACCATCAACACCAACGTCTCGTCGCTGAACGCTCAGCGCAACCTCTCGATGTCGCAGAGTTCACTCTCGACATCCATGCAGCGCCTTTCATCGGGTCTGCGCGTCAACAACGCGAAGGACGACGCCGCCGGCCTGGCCATTGCCGATCGGATGAACGCGCAGATTCGCGGCATCAACGTCGCGATCCGCAATGCGAACGACGGCATCTCGCTGGCGCAGACCGCTGAAGGCGCGCTGTCCACCGTGACCGACGTGCTGCAACGCATGCGTGAACTGGCGGTGCAGGCGCAGAACGGTTCCAACGGCACTTCCGACCGTGCCAACCTCGACACCGAATACCAGCAGCTGAGCGCCGAAGTCACCCGCATCGCCACGCAGACCAAATTCAACGGCTCGGCCATCGTCGGCGCCAGCGCCGGTACCCAGGTGTTCCAGGTCGGCGCCAACAACGGCGACACGTTGTCGATCACCACCTCGACGGTCAGCACCGTCGCGGGTGACGTCACGACGTCGGCCAATGCCTCGACCGCGCTGTCCGCCATCGACGCGAAGCTCGACACGATCACGACCTCTCGCGCCACCTACGGTGCGGCGATCAACCGTTTCCAGTTCGCGATCGCCAGCCTGCAGATCACCGGCGAGAACCAGAGCGCTGCGCGCGGTCGCATCATGGATGCCGACTTCGCGGAGGAAACGGCCAACCTGTCGCGCGCGCAGATCCTGCAGCAGGCCGGCACGGCGATGGTGGCGCAGGCCAACCAGCTGCCTCAGCAGGTGCTGCAGCTGCTCAAGGGCTGATCGGTCCGGCTGAAACGGCGGGCGCCTCGTGAGGTGTTTGCCGTTCACGCGCCTCAAGTTGCGCGTGCTGCCGCCGATACAGCGTCTGACGAGGCGCATTTGATGTGCCCGTCCTGGCGCCGCCGGGTCCGTTTGCGGTCCGTCGGCGCCTGTTCCATTTGCGCAAGGGGATTTCATGGCCACCATCAGTTCCGCCGGAATCGGCAGCGGTTTGGACGTCGCGTCCATCGTGTCCCAGTTGATGGCGATTGAACGCCAGCCCAAGACCAACCTGGCGACTGCGGCCACGAAGATCCAGACCCAGATCTCGGAGATCGGCAAGATTTCCAGTGCCGTGTCCAAGCTGCGCGACCTCAGCTCGAAGCTGTCGTCCAGCACCTTCTGGCAGCAGACCACCGCCACGTCGAGCAGCGCCGCCGTGGCGGTCACATCGAGCAGCAGTGCGCTCGCGGCGAGCTACTCGGTCGAGGTCCAGCAGCTGGCCAGTTCCCAGTCGCTGCTGGCCGGTCAGACGTTTGCGTCACCGACCGACGCGGTCGGCACCGGAACGCTGACGCTGGAGATGGGCACGTGGGGCGCGGGACAAGCCACCTTCGCGTCGCGCGCACCGGCAGCGACGGCCAGCATCACCATCGAGGGGACCGACACCGTTCAGACCCTGCGCGACAAGATCAACTCTGCCGGCCTGGGCGTGTCGGCCAGCATCCTGACCGACGCTTCGGGCTCGCGGCTCGTGATGCGCTCGAAGGAGACGGGCGAGATCAACGGCTTTCGCGTCAGCGTGGCCGGCGGCACCGGCGGCCTGACGAGCCTGGGCTTCGACCCGTCGAACGGCGTGACCGGCGCCACCCAGAAGACAGCCGCCGCGAACGCCTTGGCCACCGTCGACGGTGTCAGCGTGGCGTCGGCCGGCAACACGCTGGCCGACGTGCTGGACGGCGTGTCGCTCTCATTCACGGCGCTCACCACCGCGCCGGTGAATGTGAAGGTGGCTGGCGACACCGAGACGATAAAGAAGACGCTGCAGGAGTTCGCCACGGCCTACACCGATCTGGCCAAGCTCATCTCCACCGACACCAAATACGACGCTGCTGCCAGGAAGGCCGGGCCGCTGCAGGGGGATGGATCCATCATCGGCATGCAGTCGCGATTGCGCAGCCTGCTCAGCGCCAGCTCGACCGCATCGACGGCGTTCACGACCCTGTCGGACGCCGGTTTCGAGCAGCAGCGCGACGGCAGCCTCACCATCAACGCGACCAAGCTGGACAAGGCGCTGGCCAACCTTCCGCAGCTGAAGGCGCTGTTCTCGAACACCAACCTGACCGACCCCAACAACGACGGCTTCGGACGGCGGTTCCGCAACATCGCCGACGATCTGCTGAACACCGGTGGCGCGCTGACCTCACGCACCAGCGGGCTCAACGACAAACTGCAGCGCAACCAGAAATCGCAGGATGCGCTCGAGCAACGGCTCGTGCAGACGCAGAAGCGGCTGGAAGCGCAGTACGGCGCACTCGACACGAAGATGGCGTCGCTCAGCGGGCTGTCGACCTATGTCACGCAGCAGGTTGCGCAGTGGAACAAGGCCTGAGGGCAGTTTGAGCTCGATGCAAAGGCGTTGAAGCAGCCGCTTCGTCACCTCAAGTCGAACCCGGTGCCGCCGATATTCAGTACAGCACCCACCACTGACATCGGACACCATGTTTGCAGAAACCCGCTCCGCATCACGCAGCGCCCCGTCGCTGGCCAATGCCTACCGTCAGGTCGGCACCGAGACGGGCGTCTCGGGTGCCACGCCGCACAAGCTGGTCCAGATGTTGTTCGACGGATTTCAAGAGGCCGTGGCGCAGGCGCGCGGCGCCTTGCGCAACCGGCAGATCGAAGCCAAGGGCCGGGCCATCAGCCGCGCCTTGCGCATCGTCGACGAAGGGTTGCACGCGGGTCTGAACCTGTCGGCCGGAGGGCAGCTGGCCGCCGATCTCGATGCGCTTTACATCTACGTGTCCCTGCGCCTCACCCACGCGAACCTGCACAACGACGAATCGGCGCTGGACGAGTGCGTCGCTTTGATCGAGCCGATCCGCAGCGCCTGGGCCGCCATCGGGCCGCAGGTGAACGGCGTTCATCAGTGAGTGCCACCATTTCCATGGACTGCTCCGGATCCGTCGCCATGCAAACAGACCTTCTGAACTATTACGAAGCCATCGAACGCGCCAGCCAGGACATGCTGGAGGCTGCACGCAATGGCAACTGGGACGCCGTCGTCAAGCTCGAAGGCGCCTGCGCGCTGCTGATATCGCAGCTGAAAAATGCCGCAGCCGGTCGCAGGCTGGCTGCCGATGAGGCGCAATTGAAGTCGCGCATCATGCAGCGCATCCTTGTCAACGATGCCGAGGTCCGCGTGCTCGCCGAACCCTGGCTCGAAGGGCTGGACGACCTGCTCGCGGGTCGCTCCGCCACCCTGCACTGAATCGAGGCCGGACGATGGACACGATGCCGATGCCCATGGACACGATGCCCATGCCCATGGATACGATGCCGATGCCGCTCGATGCGGTGGCCGCCGCCCACGGGGGCCTGGATGACTTTCGCATTACCGCGCCGATCGAGCTGGCGACGATGCTCAAACGCCTGCTCGATGCCGGTGTCGTGATCAACCTGAATGCACCCAACGGAACGGCGGTAGCCGCCACGCTGTGGACGGTCGATGCGGCGCGCGGCGCGATCACCTTCAGCGCCGACGCCCATGCGCCGCAATTGCAGGCGCTGATCGAATGCAATGAAGCGGTGGCGGTCGCCTACCTCGACAGCATCAAGGTGCAGTTCGATGTGCAAGGCCTCATGCTCGTGCACAACGGGCGCTCCAGTGCGATCAGCTGTGGCTACCCGCGCGAGATGTTCCGCTTCCAGCGCCGCAACGGCTATCGCGTGCGACCGCTGCTGCGCAATGCGCCGACCGCTCATCTGCGCCATCCGATGATTCCCGACATGCAGCTCAACCTGCGCGTGCTCGATGTGAGCATCGGTGGCTGTGCGCTGTTCCTGCCCGAGGACGTTCCGATGATCGAACCGGGCGTGCTGCTCAACGGCGTCGAGCTCGACCTCGATGTCGATACGAACATCACCGCACCGCTGCGCCTGCAGCATGTGACCTCGCTGCACCTCGATGCCCGTGGTGTGCGCCTCGGGTGCGAACTGGTCAATGCCAGCAACGACAACCTTCGCGTGTTGCAGCGTTACATCGACCAGACGCAGAAGCGCCGGCGACTGATGGTTCTCGATTGAGGGGGTGACGGCACCCGACGATGGTCGAACGCAGCGCCCTGCGTTCGCCGAAACATCTGGTTGCAACTGATTCGACCCGGACCGTCAAGTCGGCCGTTTCGACGCCGAAACCCTGGAGACAGGCACAGCCGCCCCGATCTCAGGAGCGAATCATGAGCATCAGCAACATCACAGGCGTCGGTCGCGTCGAACCGGCCACCGCGTCGGAACGTCCCTCCGAGAATTCCCCTCGAACCCCGCTCGGACAGTCATCGTCCGACGCCGTCCGCGCGTCCCCGGACGAGTCGTCGCTCAGTCGCTTCCCCTGGTTGAGCTGGCAGACACGCCAACTCGAAGTCGCGTCGAAGCAACCTTCGCCCTACGGCAACATTCCGCTGCTCGGCAAGGAACTCGACCAGAAGGTCTGACCCGCCGTGCGCAGGGCTGCCATGCACTACACCTGCATGTTCATGATGTCGCTGTAGGCCTGGACCAGCTTGTTGCGCACCTGCAGCGTCGCCTGGAAGCCGATCTGCGCCTTCTGCATCGCGACCATGGTCTCTTCGATGCTCACGTTCGGGTTGTCCAGCTGCACCTCGCGCTGCATCTGTGTCGCCTGCATCTGGCTGCTGCTGACCGACTGGATCGCCTGCGTCAACGCCTTCTGGAAGCCCCCGTCCTCGGCGGCCTGCGCCTTCTTCAGTGGCAGCCCTTGGGTGTTCATGCCCGCCCGGGCCACTGCCTGGGCGAAGTCGAACGGCTTGAGCGTGACATTCATTGCGACCCCCTTTCAAGCACCCTGTGCGGCGACCAGCGTCCTGGCGCCTGCACGGGATGAATCGTTGATGGGAATCGTAGCCAGCCGGTGTCGCCGCGATGGCGCGAACTGGCCCGGGTTTGGTTCGCTGTTCGGTCCTTGGAACGACGTCCGGCGTTCGAATAATCGACGCCATCGGCCGGTCCTTTCGGCCCCGCATCCGACTTGAACGAGAACGATGGACAACGCAGTCACCCTGAAATCACCCGGCGTCGTGGCCACCGCCCCGGGTTTCGGCGCCCGGCTCGCCGCCTTGCCGGCGAAGAGCAAGTTCAACCTCGGCCTGGGCGCTGCCGCCCTGCTCGCCGTCGTGGTCGCACTGGTCATCTGGCGCAATGAGGGCGACTACAAGGTGCTCTACGCGAACCTGTCGGACAAGGACGGCGGCGCGATCATTGCGCAGCTCTCGCAGATGAACATTCCGTACCGCCACTCCGACGGCGGCGCGGCGATCCTGGTGCCTGCCTCGAAGGTGCACGATGCCCGTCTGAAGCTCGCATCCGCTGGATTGCCGAAGGCTTCGGTCGGCGGTTTCGAGATGATGGACAGCGCCCGCTTCGGGCAGACGCAGTTCCAGGAGCGACTGACCTTCCAGCGCGGACTCGAAGGCGAACTGAGCCGTTCGATCGGATCGCTGGCTGCGGTTGAAAGTGCCCGCGTTCACCTGGCCTTGCCGAACCAGAACGGTTTCTTTCGCGAACAGCAAAAGCCCAGCGCCTCGGTGGTGCTGTCGTTGCATGCCGGGCGCACGCTCGATCGCGGTCAGGTGGCCGGCATCGTGCATCTGATATCGAGCAGCGTGCCCGAGATGAGCCCGAAGGCCGTCAGCGTTCTCGACCAGACCGGCGCATTGATCTCGTCGCCGCCCGATGTCGGGCAGCAGGCGGGACTCGACGCACAGCAGCTGCAGTACGTCGCCCAGGTCGAGCAGGGTTACAGCAAGCGCATCTTCGAGTTGCTGGAGCCGGTGGTCGGACGCGAGAACCTGCGCGCCAACGTGACTGCCGACATCGACTTCGTGCAGATCGAATCGACCGAGGAGGCCTACAAGCCGAACCAGGGCGCCAGCGCCCCGGCGACGGTGCGCAGCCAGCAGACGACCGAGCAATCGGGCAGCAATCCGGCGCAGGCCTCGGGCGTGCCGGGTGCGACGAGCAACCAGCCACCGCTGCCGGCAGCCGCGCCGATCACCGGTGCAGCCGCACCGTTGCAGACCGCGCAAGCGGGCGGCGCAGGCGGCAACAGCCGGCGCGAGGCCGTGACCAATTTCGAGGTCGACAAGACCGTGCGCGTGACACGGAACGCGACCGGCAACATCAAGCGGCTGAACGCGGCGGTGGTGGTCAACAACCGCAGCGTCACCGACCCCAAGGGCAAGGTCACGCAGGTGCCACTGGCTCCCGATGAACTGGAGAAGCTGACCGCGCTGGTGCAGGAAAGCATCGGTTTCAACAAGGAACGCGGCGACTCGGTGCGAGTCATCAACGCACCGTTCAAGATCGATCCGATCACCGTCGTCGACACCCCGCTGTGGAAGCAGCCGGAACTGATCGACATGCTGCGCGCCGCTGCGGTGCCGGCCGGCCTGTCGCTGGTCGCGCTGCTGGTGTTCTTCGGAATGATCAAGCCGGGGCTGAATGCCGCGCTGGCACCTGCCGTACCACTGCCGGGCAGCGTGGTCGATGCCAGCGTCTCCGACGTCGAGGAAATGCCTGGCTTGCCTGCTGCGGCCTCGGCGAAGTTGCTGGAGGCCCCTCGCGACACCGCGAATCTGGATGCCGCGCGAATCCTGGCCAAGAGCAACCCGGCGGCGGTGGCGCAGATCGTGCGCGGCTGGGTCGCCGGCCAGCCGGCATGACGAGCATGAACGCACTTTTCCCTCTTGACCGGGTGACCCCGCCATGAGCGCCGAGCCAGAAGCGGGCAGCCTGGAGGACGCAGCCATCCTGCTGATGTCGCTCGGCGAGGAAGAGGCCGCCGAGGTCTTCAAGCACCTGCTCCCGAAGGAAGTCCAGGCGTTGGGCGAGACCATCGCCAAGATGAAGGCGGTGACGCGCGACCGCGTCGAGGGCGTGATTGGCAAGTTCACCCAGATGGCCGGTCTCCAGAGCATGCTCGTCGCTGACAACGACGAGTACGTGAAGAGCGTGCTGCGACGTGCGCTCGGCGATGAAAAGGCCAACCTGCTGATCGACCGCATCCTGCAGGGCAACGACGTGTCGGGCATTGAAAGCCTGAAATGGATGGATCCGGTTTCGGTGGCCGAGTTGCTGCGCAACGAGCACCCGCAGATCGTCGCGGCCATCCTGGTGCACCTCGACTACGACCAGTCGGCATCGGTGCTGAAGCTGTTCACCGAGCGGCAACGCAACGAGGTGCTGGTGCGCATCGCCACGCTGGACGGCGTCCAGCCGTCGGCGTTGAAGGACCTCAACGAGGTGATGAGCAAGGTGCTGGCCGGTGGCGAGCGCATGCGCAAGGCGTCGCTCGGCGGCGTCAAGCCGGCGGCCGAAATCATCAACATGATGGGCGGCAGCATCGAGACCTCGGTGCTCGACTACATCCGCGAAGCCGACAACGATCTGGCCCAGAAGATCATGGACAACATGTTCACCTTCGATGATCTCGAGAAGCTCGAGGACAAGGCGATACAGACGCTGATGAAGGAAGTGCAGACCGAGTCGCTGGTCATCGCCCTCAAAGGCGCGACCCCCGAGATGCGCGAGAAGGTGTTCCGCAACATGTCGACGCGTGCGGCCGAGACGCTGCGCGAGGATCTCGATTCGCGCGGACCGGTGCGCGTCAGCGAGGTCGAGAACGAGCAGAAGGAACTGCTGAAGATCGTTCGCCGCCTGGCCGACGAAGGCCAGATCCAGTTGACGAGCGGCAGCGACGATGACTTCCTCTAAGTTCAAGAACGTCCCGCCTCCGGAAGGTGGCAAGAGCTCGGTCTACTCGCGTTTCATTCCGCGCGAGGAGCTGGCTTCGTTCGAGGCGTGGAACCCCGATGCGCTGTCGAGTGGGACGGCACCCCGAGCCGGCACCGGAGCCCCCGCCGTTGAGTCGGTGCCGCCGGCGGAGCTGCTGGCGACGCAACTGCGCGCGGCGCGCCAGAGCGGCTACCAGGATGGTTACCGCGACGGCCTGTCGGCCCTGGATGAATTCAAGCAGAGCTATGCCGCGCAGATCACGGCTCAGCTCGGCCGGCTGGTGGAGTCGCACGGTGTGCAGCTCGACGGGCTGCAGCAGCAACTCGCGCAGGCGATCGCGGTGTGCGCGACGTCGATGGCGCGTCAGGTCGTGCGCAGCGAACTGGCCGTGCGACCGGAGCTGGTCGCGGCGGTGGCGCAGGAGGCGGTCGAGGCGCTGCTGCTCAGTGCCCGGCACATCACCGTGCGCGTGCATCCCGACGATCAGCCGCTGGTGGCCCGAGGCGCGTCCGAGGTGCTCGACGCGCGCGGCGCGCGGCTGATCAGCGATGCCTCCATCGCTCGGGGTGGCTGCCGCGTCGACAGCGACATCGCGAGCGTCGACAGCACCGTGCCCGCGCGCTGGCGCCGGGCCGCTGCGGCGCTCGGATCGGTCACCGAGTGGACCGACGAACCGGATGCTGGCGCCGACTTGCCGGCCGACGAGGAACAGACATGATCAACAGCCCGAGCGAGAACGATGCACTGCAGCGCGTCGCGCGTGCGGCCCAGACAGACCAGCAAGCGCCGACCGGTCGGGCTGCGGAATGGACGCGCTACCTCGACGCGCTGAAGATGTTCACGGCCGACCCGGTCCCGCTGGAAACCCAGGGCCTGCTGGTGCGTGTCGCGGGCCTGGTGCTCGAGGCGGCCGGCATCCGCGAGCCGGTCGGCTCGGTGTGCGAGGTGCACATGAAGGGTCAGCGTCCGGTGCAGGCCGAGGTCGTCGGCTTTTCCGGCGACCGCACGTACCTGATGCCCACCGGCGACGTGCACGGACTGGCCAGCGGCGCGCGGGTGGTTCCCAAGTCGTCGCCGAGCGTGCCGCTGCTCCTCGGCGCGGCGCGTCACCCGTGGCGGCGCAGCCTGGACCGCACGTTGCATCTGCCGGTCGGTGACGGACTGCTCGGCCGCGTCGTCGATTCGCAGGGACATCCGATGGACCGCAAGGGCCCGCTCGCCGATGTGCATGACGAGCCGCTGGTGCGCCGCCCGATCAATGCGATGGACCGCGATCCGGTGCGCCGTCCGTTGGATACCGGCGTGCGGGCGATCAATTCGATGCTGACCGTCGGTCGCGGCCAGCGCCTGGGCCTGTTCGCCGGCACCGGCGTCGGCAAGTCGGTGCTGATGGGCATGATGGCCCGCTACACCGAGGCCGATGTGATCGTCGTCGGGCTGATCGGCGAGCGTGGCCGTGAAGTCAAGGAATTCATCGAGGACATCCTCGGCACCGACGGCCTGGCGCGTTCGGTGGTGGTGGCCGCGCCGGCCGATTCGCCGCCGCTCACCCGCATGCAGGGCGCCAACTATGCGACGGCGATCGCCGAGCACTTCCGCGACCGGGGCCAGCACGTGCTGCTGCTGATGGATTCGCTGACGCGCTATGCGATGGCGCAGCGCGAGATCGCACTCGCCATCGGCGAGCCACCGGCCACCAAGGGCTATCCGCCGAGCTGCTTTGCCAAGTTGCCGCAGCTGGTCGAACGCAGCGGCAACGGCATGGCCGGCAGTGGCTCGATCACCGCGATCTACACCGTGCTGACCGAAGGCGACGACCCGCAGGATCCGATCGCCGATGCGGCGCGCGGCATCCTCGACGGCCACATCGTGTTGTCGCGCGAGCTGGCCGAGGCCGGTCACTATCCAGCGATCGATGTCGAGCGCTCGATCTCGCGTGTGATGACCCAGGTGTCGCCGCCCCAGCACGTCGACGCGGCGCGGCGTTTCCGCCAGTTGCACTCGAAGCACCAGAAGGCGCGCGACCTGATCCAGCTCGGCGCCTATGCCCCGGGCCACGACAGCGAACTCGACAGCGCGGTGCGACTGCATGCGCCGATGACCCAGTTCTTGCAGCAGGACATGCACCAGCCCGCCACGCTCGCCGACAGCGTGCAGTGGTTGAGTGCGGTGATGGCCGGTTGATCCCGGGTCTCGTTGAACGTCCAGAAACCCTGAAGAGAAGGCTTTCATGATGAACTCACTGCAACCCGTGATGACCCTGCTGGGTCAGACCGAACGCGAGCGCGACGAGCTGGCCGCCGGCTGCCAGCGGGCCGCCACCGCACAGCGGACGGCGGCTGCGCAGCTGGAGCAGTTGGTGGTCTACCGGCGCGAATACGAACAGCGCTGGGCCAACAATTTCCGTACCGATGGACGGATGGAGCTGGTCAACTGCTATCGGGGCTTCATGGAGCGTCTGACGCAGGCGGTCGAGCAGCAGCGCCGCGTCACTGCGCAGGCCGAAGCCGAGCTCGAACAGGCTCGGCTCGCATTGCGCGACAGCGAGATCCGCGTGGCCTCGGTGCGCAAGCTGATCGAGCGCCGCGTCGCCGACGTGCGCGTTGCGGTCGATCGGCGCGAACAGAAGGCCACCGACGAGTTCGCAGCGCGCGCCGCGTGGAATCTGCAAGGCGCCGGCGGATGGGCGGGTGCGCTGTGAGCTCGCTGAATTCGAACGCGGCGGCACGGTTGCCGTTCCTCAAGGCGCCGAACACGCCCGGTGCGACGAACGCCGCGAGCCATGCCGTGACCAAGCCGAAGGCCGCAGGCACATCGCAGGGCGACAGCAGCTCGGATTTTTCTCGTCTGCTGGTGCGCAGCCAGAAAGCGGCCGACGCGTCGCAGCGAGCCGTTGCTGCGGACGGCAAGGGCGCTGCGCCACACCGGCCTGATTCGGCGACGCCGAGTCCGCGTGCCGACGCGGCGGATTCATGCCCTGCTGACAGCGGTGCCTGCCAACCCGAGTCGACGCAGGACGCCCCTCAGATGGAGGAAGCAGGCACCACCGAATCGATGTCGCCCGCGCTGCCCACGGAGCGGCCTGCGACCACGCGTTTGAAATATCCGCTGTTGGCGGGGAAGGGGGCGGTCGATGTGGCCGCGCCTGGCTCTGCTGCCACCGACACCATCACCGACCCGAACGGTCAGCCGCCTTCTGCCGTTGCGGAAGCCCCGACTGCGGCAGATCTGGCATCGCTCGTCGCCTGGGGTGTTCTGCCCATGCCACCGGTCTTGCCACCGACTGCGACCGCCGAAGGCAGGACCGTTGCCCTGGGCGAAGCCGCCCCGCTTGCGGCTGGAAGGCCCGTTGCTGCGACAGATCCGGGCGATGCCGGCGTCGAGCAATTTCTGCCCGCCGATCCCATGGCGTCGAGTGATGCCACCGAACGCGATGCGGCCACCCCGGAACCCACCGACAAGACCTCGCTCGCGATCGATGTCGAACGGCCCCCCGCCAGCGGCTCGCCACCCGACGACGCGCTGGCCAGTCTGGCGATGCTGTCGGCCGGCGTGCGACCGGAATCCGAGCGCCAACTGCGTCTGGGAAGCGACCTCGCGACCCCGCCCGCGTGGGCGGTCGGTGCGTCAGGTGCGTCGATGCAGTCGCGAGGCATCGATGCCTCGGCGCCTGCGGTGCCCACCTCCACGGTCGCGACGCCGCTTACCGACGGCGGCTTCCACGAGGCGCTCGGCCTGCAAGTCAGCCTGCTGGCGCGCGATGGCATTCACCAGGCCGAACTGCGGCTGAACCCGGCCGACATGGGCCCGGTGTCGGTGCAGATCACGATGAATGGCGATCAGGCACGCGTCGACTTCAGCGCCGACCTGGCGCAGACCCGTCAGGTCATCGAAGCCGGCTGGGCCGAACTCGCTGCGTCTCTTCAGGAAGCCGGCTTCACGCTGAGCGGCGGCGGCGTGTCGGAGCATGCGCGGAAGCGGCAGGAGCCGGCTGTGTTGTCGTCGCGGGGCGCGGATCGTTCCGCCACGGCGGAGGACGCGCCGGTGGTGGTGGCGGCGGCGCGACCTCGTGCGGGAGCGGCTCTGGATCTTTACGCTTGATCTGTTGTTCTTTCTTTCGATGCAGCCCGCCGGGTTTCGGCCCGGCTGCCGAGTCACTTTCTTCTGCTGCCCCAGAAGAAAGTAACCAAAGAAGAGGGGCCGAACACCAGCCATTTGAGCGGCTCGCTTCGGCTACACACCTTCTTCAGAGGCTCTGGCACGAGAACAGTCGTCGAACCCCTTCAGCGGTTACCTCGCCCACATTCAGACGACTTGGTATCGACACGGCTCGACCCTGCGGGTCATCGCCACGAAGACCCGCAGGGTCGAGCCGTGTCGATAACAAGCGGCTTGGCGTTAGCGAGGAAACCAAGGGCGTAGTGCGGTGACCGTTCTCGTGCCAGAGCCTTGGCCGTCAGCCTTCTGGCCGCAGCGTGACGGCCAAATCGGCTGGTGTTCAGGCCCTTTGCTTTGGTGACTTTCATTTGGGCCCGCAAATGAAAGTTACTCGGCAGCCGGGCCGAAACCCGGCGGGCTGCCAGCAAGGCAAACCCCGCCTGTCGGGGCGGGTCCCGCCGCGCCGCACCGAACGGCCAACACGTCCGTCGGGACGAACCCCGAGCGACCAGCGAACGCAATCGCCAAATCAGCCCTCTTTCAGTCCCTTATCGACGCTTCAGTCGCAAGCGCCATTTTGATAATGAATCGACTGTCGACACCTGGCAAGCCAGCGTGGCGACGCCGGATTGCGTTGATCACCTGAAGGAACTCTCATGGCCACTGCCGCAGCCACTGCACCCGCCGCCGACGCTGAAGGTGGTGACGCCGCTCCGAAGAAGGGCAAGAAAAAACTCATCATCATCATCGCTGCGGTGCTTCTGGTGGTGCTGGCCGGCGGCGGTGCAGCGGTCTACATGATGAAGCAGAAGGCCGCAGCCGCCGAAGCCGCCGCTGCCGAAGGCGAAGATGGCGAAGAGGCCGCGCCAGCCAAGGACGAGCACGCGAAGAAGGACAAGCACAAGGGCCCACCGGTGTTTGTTCCGCTGGACCCGTTCGTGGTGAACCTGGCCGATCGCGACACCGAGCGTTATGCCCAGATCGGCATCACCCTGCAGGTCGACGATCCGCATTTCGCCGATGAGTTGAAGCTGTACCTGCCTGCGGTGCGCAACGGCATCCTGATGGTGCTGGCGCACAAGACATCGAAGGAGCTGCTTGAGCGCCGCGGCAAGGAAAAGCTCGCCGCCGAGATCATGCGCGAAGCGGTGCGCCCGATGGGCATCGAGGTCGCCGCCGAAGAGGAAGCCGACACGCCGGAGCACGACGCGTCTGCGGATCCCGACACCGAGGAGGCCCCCAAGCCGAAGAAGAAAAAGAAGAAGAAGGCCGCGGGCGTCCCCAATCCGGTGACCAGCGTCAATTTCTCCAGCTTCATCATTCAGTGAGCACGCGCCCGAGATGAGTCAGCAGATCCTTTCGCAAGACGAAGTCGATGCGCTGCTCCAGGGCATCACCGGTGAGAGCCAGAAGCTCGAGCACGAGGAGGTGCAGCAGGGCGGTATCCGCAACTACGACATCTCCAGCCAGGAACGCATCGTTCGCGGGCGCATGCCCACGATGGAGATCATCAGCGAGCGCTTTGCCCGCAACATCCGCATCGGGCTGTTCAACATGATCCGCAAGAGCCCCGAGGTGTCGATCGGCGGCATCAAGGTGCAGAAGTACAGCGCCTTCCTGCGCGAGATCGTGGTGCCGACCAACTTCAACATCGTCAGCGTCAAGCCGTTGCGCGGAAGCGGGCTGATCGTGTGCGACCCGACGCTGGTGTTCGCGGTGATCGATGCGCTGTTCGGGGGAGCGGGCAAGTACCACACCCGCATCGAGGGCCGAGATTTCTCGCCGACCGAGCAACGCATCATCATGCGGTTGGTCGATGTCATCACCGCCGAATACAAGAAGGCCTGGGTCGGCATCTATCCACTCGATCTCGAGTACCAGCGCTCGGAGATGCAGCCGCAGTTCGCGAACATCGCGACCCCCAGCGAGATCATGGTGTGCACGTCGTTCACGCTCGAGGTCGGTGATTCGACCGGAACGGTTCACTTCTGCATTCCGTATTCCACGCTGGAGCCGATCCGCGACGTGCTGTATTCGACGATGCAGGGCGACAGCACCGAGCCCGATCGTCGCTGGGTCAACCTGATGAAGGAACAGATCCAGTCGGCCGAGGTGGAACTGGTGGCCGAACTGGCGACCGCGCCGGCCACCGTCGAGCAACTGCTGTCGTTCAAGGCCGGCGACTTCATCGAGCTCGACCTGCAGCCGGGCATCCAGGCCAAGATTTCTGGTGTGCCGGTGCTGGACTGCCATTACGGCATCTCGAACGGGCGCTATGCGCTGAAAGTCGATCAACTGTTGTCCAGCTCGAGTGCGAGCTGGCTGGGAGCAAGCAATGTCTGATGAAGCCGAGGCCGCAGCCGGCCAGTCCGAAGAAGACGCGATGGCCGCCGAATGGGCGGCGGCACTGGCCGAAGCGAAGCCCGAGCCGGCCGCTGCGGGCGGGGATGACCCGTTCGCCACGGGCGTGCAGACCACCGTCGATTCGGTGACGCCGGCTAAGTTCACCAATTTCTCCGGCGATGGCGGGCCGGCGGCGGGCAACGACATCAACATGATCCTGGACATCCCGGTGCAGCTCACCGTGGAGCTGGGCCGCACGCGCATCCCGATCAAGCACATCCTGCAGCTGGCGCAGGGCTCGGTGGTCGAGTTGGAAGCGATGGCCGGCGAGCCAATGGACGTGCTGGTCAACGGCTACCTGATCGCGCAGGGCGAGGTGGTGGTGGTCAATGACAAGTTCGGCATTCGGCTGACCGACATCGTGACGCCGAGCGAACGCATGCGGCGCCTGAGCCGCGGCGGTTGATGTCCGATCGCGCCGGTCTGCATCGATGAACACCATGCCCCTGACATCGCTGCTGTGGTTCGCGGCGATCATCGTCATGATCCCGCTGGCGCTGTGGCTGCTCAAGCGCACGCCGCTGGGTGGCGCCGCCTCCGGTGACGTGATGCGCAGCATCGCAGCATTGCCGCTTTCGACGTCGCAGCGCATCCTGACCGTGGAAGTCGGGCACGGCGATCAGCGCCGCTGGCTGGTGCTGGGCGTCACGCCCAACAGCATCACGACGCTGCACACGATGGAGCCACCGGCCGAAGCGCCGGGCGCCATCGTGCGACCCCACAGCGGCCAGGCCGGGTCGTTTGCCAACGTGCTGCAACGGCTGCGCTCCGGCGCATCGGGAACCGACCGTGCGCCTTGAACTGAACGGTTTCACGCACGGCTGGAAGCGCAGCCCGCGTGTGCTGCAGCTGCTCGTCTTGGCGCTGCTCGCCATCACCGGTGGATCTGCCGCTGCGCAGGGCGCTGGTGGTGCCAACCTGCCGCTGGTGATCGGGCAGGGCGCACAGGGCACGAGCTATTCGGTGCCGATCCAGACGCTGCTGTTCTTCACCGCATTGAGTTTCCTGCCTGCCGTGCTGTTGCTGATGACCGGCTTCACCCGCATCGTCATCGTGCTGGGCCTGTTGCGCCAGGCGATGGGCACGCAGGCTGCACCACCGAATCAGGTGATCGTGGGCCTGAGTCTGTTCCTGACCTTCTTCGTCATGGGGCCGACCATCGACCGCGTCTATGCCGAGGCCTACGAACCCTTCAACAGCAACCAGATCGCCTTCGACGAGGCGCTCAAGCGCGGCGAGGTGCCGATGCGCGAGTTCATGCTCAAGCAGACGCGCCAGGCCGACGTGATGCTGTTCGCCAGGCTCGCCAAGATCGATCCCGCAGTGAAGACCGCCGAGGTGCCCTTCAAGGTGCTGGTGCCGGCGTTCGTGACCAGCGAATTGAAGAGCGCCTTCCAGATCGGCTTCCTGATCTTCATCCCGTTCCTGGTGATCGACATGATCGTCGCCAGCGTGCTGATGAGCCTGGGCATGATGATGCTCAGCCCGGTGCTGGTCGCGCTGCCGTTCAAGCTGATGCTGTTCGTGCTGGCCGACGGCTGGAACCTGCTGCTGGGCTCGCTCGCCGCCAGTTTTGCCTAGAAACAAGAGAAGGTCGTCCCCATGGATTCGCAACAAGTCCTGACCCATGGCCAGCAGGCGCTGCATCTGCTGCTGATGGTCTCTGCGCCGGTGCTGCTCACGGTGCTCGGCGTCGGCCTGCTGGTCAGCATCTTCCAGGCGGCCACGCAGATCAACGAACCGACCCTGTCGTTCGTGCCGAAGGTCCTGGCCACCGTCGGCGTGCTGACCATCGTCGGTCCGTGGATGCTGACGACGCTGGTCGAGTACCTGCAGCGCATGCTGCAATCGATCCCTTCGGTCGTCGGCTAGAAATGATGCCCCCATGCTCGTGGCTGCGCCACGGCACTGTTCCACGAGCGGGCGGCCAGTCCGGCTTGACACGGCTCGGCGCCGGGCTGGCCGCCCTCACTGACACCACCGTGCCATGTTGACGTTCGATGAGGCGCAGATCTGGGCCTGGGTCAGCCCGCTGCTGTGGCCCTTCCTGCGCGTGCTGGCCTTGTTGGGCGTGGTTCCGGTGATCGGTCAGCGCAGCGTGCCGGCGCGGGTGCGCGTCGCGCTGTCGTTCCTGATCGCGGTGGCGGTGCAGCCGTCGCTGCCGCCGATGCCGGTGGTGGCGCTCGACTCCGCGCAGGCACTGATCCTGGTGATGCAGCAGGTGCTGATCGGTGTGTCGATGGCGTTCGCGGTGCGCATCGTCTTCTCCGCAGTCGAGTTCGCCGGTGAGATTGGTGGGTTGCAGATGGGCCTCAATTTCGCGGGCTTCTTCGACCCCGCCACCAGCAGCCAGGCGACCGCCATGAGCACCTTCTACAGTGTCTCGGTGAGCTGGTTGTTCATCGTCATCAACGGGCACCTGCTGTTGATTTCTGCGGTGGTGCAGAGCTTCCACGCGTTTCCGGTGGGCGCCGAACCGTTCGCCTTTCTGAGGGCGACACGGCCCGAGCTGTGGGGCGCCGAAATCTTCAGCCTCGGCCTGTGGATCGCGCTGCCGCTGATCGCCATGCTGCTGTTCACCAACCTCGTGCTCGGCGTCATCGCCCGCGTCGCGCAGCAGATGAACATCTTCTCGATCGGCTTCCCGATCACGATGGGGGTCGGCCTGGTGGGCGTGATGCTGACGCTGCCGTTGATGCAGCAGCCGTTCACCGCGGCGCTGGAGCAGATGCTGCAGATGTTTCAGTAGAGCGGGTCATTGGTCGGTTTCCGGGGGGCTCACGTCCGGGGGAACGTTCGTTGGCGAAGTGTCGCGAGCGGCCACTAAGATGAAGGCCCTTTGACTCACCCGGTCCAGCTTAGGAGGTTGTCGGCATGCCTCCATGTTCGACACCGCCACCTTTGCGCAGGGCCTTGTGCTGGGCCTGGGTTTGTTCATTTGTCCGGGACCGAAAGACGTTCTCATCCTGAAGCAGGCGCTGAGCGGACGACCAGCCCTGCAACTGCTGGCGGTGGGCACGCTCAGCGACGCCACGCTGATCCTGTTCGGGACCGCTGGCGCGGCTGCTGTCCTGCGTCAATCGCCTCGACTTCAATGTTTGGCCCTGGCGCTCGGTGTCGTGCTGATGCTGTGGCACTCGGCGCAATCCGCCTGGCGCGCTCTGCGCTTCGGTACGGTCGAGATGGGGCTGGATTCGGCTGTGCCGCCGATGAAGCCGGGCCAGAGTTTGCGGGCCCTGCTGGTGGTGTCGTTCTTGAACCCGGTGGCCTGGCTCGACACCGTGCTGGTGATCGGTGGCCTTGGTGCTGCCCTGCCACCTGCCTTGCGGGCCAGCCACATCGCCGGAACGGTGCTGGCGTCACTGCTGTGGTTCGCGGCGTTGGTGGCGGGCGCACGGCGCGCTGCACGCTGGATGACTCACCCGAAAACCTGGCGTGTTCTGGAAGCCCTGGTCGCGGTGGCAATGCTGGGCCTGGCGCTGCAGATCGGGCTCGGCCTGGACTGTTCGTGGTGAAGAACCTCTGAGCATCGAGGTCCGTCGCAAGCTCGGACGAGCGTTGCCGGGAGTGCCTCTGCGACCCAGTTCGCACTCAGCAGATGGACAGGCTCAGTGTCCGCCGCCCAGATACGCCGCCTTCACCGCCGGATCGCTCTTCAGCTTGTCGGCCGGTCCGTGCACCGCGATGCGGCCGTTCTCGAGCACGTAGCCGTAGTCCGACACGTTCAGCGCGGCAGCGGCGAACTGCTCGACCAGCAGCATCGTCACACCTTCGGACTTGAGTCGCGCGATGATGCGGAACACCTCCTCGACCAGGATCGGCGCCAGTCCCATCGACGGCTCGTCGAGCAGCACGATCTCGGGGTTCAGCATCACCGCACGCGCCATCGCGAGCATCTGCTGCTCGCCGCCGGACAAGGTGCCGGCGAGCTGCATGCGGCGTTCCTTCAGGCGCGGGAACAACTCCATCGCGCGTTCGAGATCGGCCTTCACGTCGCCCTTCGGCCGGCTGCCGGTGAGCCGGGGAAACGCACCGAGGGTCAGGTTGTCGGTGACGCTCATCGTCGCGAAGACACGCCGGCCTTCGGGCGAGTGCGCGAGACCCAGCTTGGCGATGGTGTAGCTCTCGAGCCCGTCGATGCGTCGGCCGGTCAGCGTGATGCTGCCCGCGGTTGGCTTGATCATCCCGGAGACTGCCCGCATGGTGGTGGTCTTGCCGGCGCCGTTGGAGCCGATCAGCGTCACGACCTTGCCCTTGGGCACCTCGATGGACACGCCGTGCAGGACCTGCACCTTGCCGTAGCCGGCTTCGAGTTTGTCGATGGTCAGCATCGTGGCGTCCTCAGGTGGCTTGGCCGCCGAGGTAAGCCTCGATGACCTTTTCATCGGCCTGCACGTCGGCCGGCAATCCTTCGGCGATCTTCTGGCCGAAGTCGAGCACCGAGACGGTGTCGCACATGCTCATCACGACGTCCATGTGGTGCTCGATCAGGATCACGGTGATGCCGTGCTCGCGGATCTTGCGGATGTAGCTGATCAGCTCCTTGATGTCGGGCGCGGTGAGGCCGGCGGCCGGCTCGTCGAGCAGCAGCAGCTGCGGGTCGAGCGCCAGCGCGCGGGCGATCTCGAGCAGTCGCTGCTTGCCGTAAGGCAGGTTGCGTGCTTCCTCGAACGCCAGATCGGCCAGGCCGACGAAGCGCAGCAGGCCCATCGCGCGCGCCGTGGCGGCGCTGTCCTCGCGGCGGTAGCGCGGGGTGTGCAGGGCGACGTCGATCAGATTGCTGTCGAAGGTGTGGTGCAGGCCGACCAGCACGTTCTGCAGAGCCGTCATCTCGCCGAACAGCTGCACGTTCTGGAAGGTGCGGGCGATGCCCGACAGCGCGATGTCCGACGAGGTGCGCCCGACAAGTGACTGCCCCTTGGCCACCGTTTCACGGCGTCCGTCCCCCGAGGGGAGCGCGGAACCTGGGGGCGGCCCGGCGGCTCCGCTTTTCCCACCGGCATAAGAGATGCTGCCGGCGGTGGGTTGGTAGATGCCGGTCAGCACGTTCATCATCGTGCTCTTGCCCGAGCCGTTGGGCCCGATCAGGCCGTGGATGGTGCCGCGCCGGATCGTCAGGTCGACGTTGTTCAGCGCCTTCAACCCACCGAACTGCATCAGCACGCCCTGCGCCTGCAGCAGCACATCGCCGCGCTGGACGTTGCCGCCGGCCTGTCCCACGGCATCCGCATCGGTCATCTGCACCGTGCCGCTCGCTGCCGAGGATTTCAGGTTCAGCGTGCTGCGCACGAAACCGACGATGCCGTCCTGCAGGTAGTACACGACGAACAGCGTGATCAATCCGAAGATCGACAGGCGCCAGTCGGTCATCGAGCTGAGCTGGAACGACAGCAGCGCCAGCGCCGCGCTGCCGACGACCGGCACGGCGACCCGCTGGACGGTGCTGCGGCCCTTCTGCACGAACACCACCGCGCCGATCAGCACGCCCACCGCGATGATCACCGACACGTAGCGGAACATCTCGATGTCGTCGAGCAGCTTGGGCAGCAGCACGATGATCGCCGCGCCCAGCAGCGAGCCGATGCGCGATTTGCGCCCGCCCATGATGACAGCCAGCAGGAAGAACACCGTCAGCTCGAAGTTGTAGGTGTTGGGCGAGATGTACTGTTCCGAATAGGCATACAGGGCGCCAGCCAGGCCGGCCAGCGCGGCGCTGATCACGAAGGCATAGACCTTGTACTTGTAGACCGACACGCCCATGCAGTCGGACGCCACCGGGCTGCCGCGCAGGGCCTCGAAAGCGCGGCCCAGGTGGCTCTTCAGGATGCGGTGCACCACGATCAGGGTCACCACCAGAACGCCGGCGATCACCCAGAAGAACTGGTGCTTTTCGAGCGTCACACCGAAGGCTTGCGGCTTGCCCATCGTGATGCCCATGGGCCCTTCGGTGAGGAAGGTCATCTCGTTGATGAGGATCTGGATGATGGTGCCGAAGGCCAGCGTCACCATCGCCAGATAGGGCCCGGTGACCTTCAGCGCCGGCAGCGCCAGCAGCGCGCCGAAGAGCGCCGTCACGCCCAGAGCGGCCGGCAGCGCGACCCAGATCGGCGCGCCGAGCTTGAGCACCAGCACGCCGGCGGTGTATGAGCCGACGCCGAACAGGCCGGCGTGGCCCAGCGAGACCTGGCCGGTGTAGCCGACCACGATGTCGAGCCCGAACAGCACGATCGCGTAGATCATGATGGTCTCGAGCAGGTGGATGTAGTACGTGTTGCCGACCGCCAGCGGGAAGGCGATCAGCGCGGCGATCAGCAGCGCGTAGAAGGCGAGTTGACTGCGCTTCATGCTCAGACCTTCTTGATCGCCGACTTGCCGAACAGGCCGGCTGGCTTGACGGCCAGCACCAGCAGCAGCAGCACCAGGCCCGGCACGTCCTTGTAGCCGGTCGACAGGTAGAAGCCGGTGGTGGTCTCTGCGATGCCGAGGATCAGCCCGCCGACGACGATGCCCATGCCGCTGTTCAGGCCGCCGATGATCGCGACCGCGAACGCCTTCAGTCCCAGCACCGCACCCATCGTGGCGCCGGTCAGCGTCAGCGGTGCGATCAACACGCCGGCGAAGGCGGCGGTCATCGACGACAGCGCATACGAGAACGTGATCACGAGGCTGGTGTTGATGCCCATCAGCTTGGCGGCATCGCGGTCGTTGAAGGTCGCGACCACCGCCTTGCCGTAGATGGAGCGGCGGTTGAACACCTCCACCGCGAGCATCATCGCCAGCGCGCCACCGACCACCAGGATCTCCATCGGCAGCACGTTGGCGCCGAGGAATTTCAACGGTGACTCGGGCAGCGGCGACGGGAACTTCAGGTCGTCGCGGCCCCAGACGTTCTCGGCGACGTTCTTGAAGATGATGCCGAGCGCGATGGTCGACATGATCCAGCCGAACTCGCTCTTGATCTTGATCGCGGGCCGCACGCCGATGCGTTCGACCACGGCGCCCTGCGCGGCGCCGAACAGGCACACCAGCGGAATCATCAGCCAGTAGTTGACGCCGAGGCCGACCAGAGTCAAGCCGACCAACGCACCCAGCATCAATGCATCGCCCTGGCCGAAGTTCAGCGTGTCCGAGGTGGCGAAGGTCAGCTGGTAGCCGAACGCGATCACCGCGTAGATCATGCCCAGCGCAATGCCGCTGAACACCAGTTGGGTGAGGATTTGCATGGCGTGGCCCGAGGTGAGATACCAAATGTCGGGCTCCCTCGCCCCTGTGGGGAGAGGGCGGGGTGAGGGGCCGCGTGTGCCACAGCTGTCGCCTTGCACGGCCCTCACCCCAGCCCTCTCCCAGCGGGAGAGGGAGTCCAGCCGACGAGACTGCTACTTCTTGCCCGGCAGTGCGCCCTTGGCGTTGACGTCCTTCATGCGCACTTCCGAGGCCTTCTTGAAGTCCGCCTCGTAGGCGTAGACGACGCGCTGGCCCTTGACCTCGCCGAACACCGGGATGTTCGCGGTGATCGCTTCGTGATCTTCCTTCGTGAACGGCTTGTTGTAGCTCGTGACCACGCCGTCGACCGGTGTCTTCAGGTCTTCGAGCGCGGCCTTGATCTTCGGGCCATCGGTCGAATTGGCCTGCTTGATCGCAGCGGCCAACAGGTAGATCGAGTCGTAGCCCTGCGCGGCGGACACCGGTGAATCCATCCGGTTGGCCTTCGGCTTGAAGGTCCGGAGGTACGCGATGATGAAGGACTGGCGCTTCGGCGTCGTCGGTTCCTGGATGAAGGTCTGCGGCATGCGCGCGCCTTCACCGCCCGGGCCGGCGTTGTCGATGAAGTTGGCCATCGACAGCGTCCAGCTGCCGACCATCGGCACCTTCCAGCCCAGCTTCGTCATGCCGTTGGCGATCTGCGCCAGCTCAGGCCCGATCGCGTAGGTCAGGATCGCTTCGGCGCCGGCTTCCTTGGCCTTGAGCAACTGGGCGGTCATGTCGACGTCCTTGACGTTGAACTTCTCGATCGCGACCGCCTTGACGCCCTTGAGGTCGAGCGCCTTCTCCAGGTCGGCGCGGCCCAGCTGGCCGTAGTTGGTCGAGTCGGCCAGGATCGCGACCTTCTTGAAGCCGCGGCGCACGACGGCTTCTTCCACGATCATCGGCGCCTGGATGCTGTCGCTGGCCGCATTGCGGAAGACGTAGTTCTCGGGCTGGTCCTTGAACTGCTGCGTCACCAGCGAGCCGGTGGCGACGTTGTTCATCACCGGAATCTTCGCTTCCTGGTAGAAGCGCTGTGCAGCCAGTGCCACGCCGGTGTTGATGAAGCCGACGGTCGCAACGACCTTCTCCTTGTTGATCAGCTCCTGCGCGATCTGCACGCCGCGTTCGTTCTTGGCCTCGTCGTCGCGTTCGATCAGTTCGATCTTGCGGCCGATCACGCCGCCGGCGGCGTTGATCTCCTCGACCGCGAGCTTCACCCCGTCACGCATGCTCACGCCCATCGACGACGAGCCGCCGGTGAACGGGCCGGACAGGCCGATCTTGATGGGGTCGGCGGCACAGGCTGCACCCGAGGTCGCGAGGGCGACCGACAAAGCCAGCCATTTCAGTTTCATGTTCATGTTGTCTCCTGAGAAATGCAGCGGGCGATTGAATTCGACGGAAATTGCGTGAAGCTGACGGCAAGGGTTTCTTCTTGGGGTTGCCGTGGGCTGCTGGGTAGCCCAGCAGCGGCGCGTACCGCGACGACGACTCTAGAGCGTTTTGACGCCCTCACGAGACGTGGGGTCGGCGGTACATACCCGGAGTCCATCCCGACTCATGGAGGATGGGCTGATTTTTCGTCGACGCGGCAACGTCGATGGCCCGACGGCACACCCTGGAGAAGCGCCCCGTTTCCCCCGCTTCTCTCGCTCAAGTTGGCGGGCGGGCTGGGAACAATCACTTGACGCGATCCCTGCGTGACCCTGCCCCCCGTGCCCACCCATGGCCGACCAAGACGCTCAAGACCGCAATCTGCCCGCCTCGGCCCGCAAGCTGAAGAAAGCGCGCGAGGAGGGCAATGTCCCACGCTCGCGCGATTTCGGTCACTTCGCGGCGCTGGCCGGCGGCGGTCTGGGGCTGGTCCTGATGATGCCGACGCTGGTCGGCTGGACACGCGCAGGCCTGTCCCGCGGCCTGAGCTTCGGCGCCAGCAGCCGGGGCGCGCCGTCGGTGATGTTCGAACAGCTCGCCGACCTCGTCGCGATGATGCTCTGGGTCGTCGTGCCGATGGGGCTGTGGATGACAGGCATCGGCATCGCCAGCTCGCTGGCCGTCGGGGGCTGGAACTGGACCCTGAAGCCACTGATGCCCAAGGCGACTCCCTTCAACCTGCTGGCAGGTGTCACCCGCATGTTCTCGAAGCAGCAGCTCATCGACGCCGGGAAGGCGTCGATCCTGGCGCTGCTCCTCGGCAGCGTCGGCTGCGTCTACCTGTACCGCCACGTCGACGAGTTTCGCGGCCTCGTGTCGATGTCTTTGAGCGCCGGACTGACCCAGGCCGGGTCGGCCATCCAGGGCGGGCTGTGGCTGCTGCTGGGTGTGCTGGCGCTGTTCGCACTCGTCGATGCGCCGTTGCAGCGCTACCTCAACGCATCGAAGCTGAAGATGAGCGCGCAGGAGCAGAAGCAGGAACACAAGGAATCCGAGGGCAGCCAGGAGGTCAAGGGCCGTCGCAAGCAGTTGATGCACGAGATGTCGCGCCGCCGCATGCTGGCCGCCGTGCCCACCGCCGACCTGGTGGTGATGAACCCGACCCACTACGCCGTCGCACTCAAGTACGACGAAGGCCGCATGGGCGCGCCGCGTGTCGTCGCCAAGGGCGCCGACCTTCTTGCGATGACGATCCGCGACACCGCGCGCAAGGCCGAGGTGCCGGTGCTGCAGGCGCCCGTGCTGGCACGCGCGCTGTATGCCCACGCCGAGGTCGATCGCGAGATCCCGGCCGCTCTGTTCGCTGCCGTTGCGCAGGTGCTGGCCTATGTTTACCAGTTGCGTGCCGCGATGACCGGGCGTGGCGCGATGCCGGCCGACCTGCCCGAGCTGTCGGTGCCGCCCGAGCTCGATCCGCACAACGACCCCGATTTCGTCCCGCCGACACCATCCACCGAGGGAAGCGCTGAATGAACCCGTTGCAGCAACTCAAAGGCTGGCTGGGCCCCAACGCCACCGCCATCAAGGCGCTGATGGCGCCACTGTTCATCGTGATGGTGCTCGCGATGATGGTGCTGCCGCTGCCGCCGTTCGCGCTCGACCTGCTGTTCACCTTCAACATCGCGATGGCGCTGATGGTGATGATGGTTGCCGCCTACATGGTCAAGCCGCTGGACTTCGCGGCCTTTCCGACGGTGATCCTGCTGACCACGTTGCTGCGCCTGTCGCTGAACGTGGCTTCCACCCGGGTGGTGCTGATGGAGGGCCACACCGGACCGGGCGCTGCCGGCGCGGTGATCGAGTCGTTCGGGCATTTCCTGATCGGCGGCAACTTCGCGGTCGGTCTGATCGTGTTTGCGATCCTGGTCGTCATCAATTTCGTGGTGGTCACGAAGGGCGCCGAGCGCATCGCGGAAGTTGGCGCACGCTTCACGTTGGACGCGATGCCCGGCAAGCAGATGGCGATCGACGCCGACCTGAACGCCGGCCTGATCGACGAGAAGGAAGCCAAGCGACGCCGCGCCGAGGTCGGCGACGAGGCGGAGTTCTTCGGCTCGATGGACGGCGCCAGCAAGTTCGTGCGCGGCGATGCGATGGCGGGCCTGCTGATCCTGGTGATCAACATCATCGGCGGCTTCGTCATCGGTGTCGTGCAGCACGGCCTGTCGGCGGGCGAGGCGGCCGACAGCTACATCGTGCTGGCCGTCGGCGATGCGCTGGTCGCGCAGATCCCGGGCCTGCTGATCTCGGTTGCGGCGGCGATGGTCGTGTCGCGCGTCGGCAAGGGCGACGACGTCGGCACCCAGATCGCCGCGCAGATGTTCAACTCGCCGCGCGCGCTGGCGATCACCGCCGGCGTGATCGGCACGCTGGGCCTGATCCCGGGCATGCCGCACGTGGTGTTCCTGCTGATCGCGGCCAGCCTCGGCTACGCCGCCTACTGGATGCGCGAGCGCGACCGGGTGGCCCGACAGGCGCCGCCGCCCGCACCGGCCATGGCCGCGGAAGCCAATGCCGAGGCGACCTGGGACGACCTGCTGCCGATCGACACGCTGGGCCTGGAGGTCGGCTACCGGCTGATCTCGCTGGTCGACAAGGCGCGCGAGGGCGACTTGCTGGCGCGCATCAAGGGCGTGCGGCGCAAGTTTGCTCAGGACGTCGGCTTCCTGCCGCCACCGGTGCACATCCGCGACAACCTCGAGCTCAAGCCCAGCATGTACCGCCTGACGCTGCGTGGCGCGGTGGTGGGCGAGGGCGAGGCGTTCCCGGGCATGTGGCTGGCCATCAACCCGGGTGGTGCGAGCACCAACCTGATCGGCACGCGCACCACCGACCCGGCCTTCGGCCTCCCGGCGGTCTGGATCGAGGACCGTCAGCGCGAGTCGGCCCAAATGAGTGGGTTTACGGTGGTTGATTGCTCGACCGTCGTGGCGACCCATCTTTCACACTTGATGCAACTCCACGCGGCCAAGTTGTTGGGTCGAGTGGAAGTCCAGAACCTGGTCGAACACGTGACCAAGCTGGCCCCCAAGATGATCGAGGACGTGGTGCCCAAGATGGTTGCGATTCCGGCTCTGCAAAAGGTTCTCCAGCTGCTGCTGGAAGAAGGCGTGCACATCCGCGACATGCGCTCCATCGTCGAGAGCCTGGCGGAAAACGCCTCCACGGTGACCGATCCGGCCGAGCTGGCTCGTCGCATCCGCATCCACCTGGCGCCTTCGATCGTCCAGCAGATCTACGGCCCGAGCAAGGAGCTCGACGTGATCGCACTCGAACCCGACCTCGAACGGCTCGTCACGCAGGCGCTCAACTCGCCGCACGGCGCGGCGCTCGACCCCGGCGTGGCCGACACGCTGGCCCGCCACGCCGCCGACTCGGCCAAGCGCCAGGAAGACCTGGGGCTGCCCGCCTGCCTGCTGGTGCCGGACCTGATCCGCGCACCGATGGCCCGTCTGCTCAAGCGTGCGGCACCGCGCATGCGGGTGCTGGCACACAGTGAAATTCCGGAAACGCATTCGATCCGCATCGGGTCGGTTATTGGAGGCACCGCATGAACGTCAAACGTTTCACCGCGCGCACATCGCGCGACGCACTGGCCCTGGTGCGCCAGGCACTCGGCGAAGACGCGGTCGTGCTGTCCACCCGGCCGTGTGCCGATGGTGTCGAGGTGGTGGCGATGGCGCCGGAAAGCATGGCGCAGATCGAGCGCATGGCCAGCGATGCGACGCCAGCGGAGGCTCCTGCCGTCACCGCGCCCGCCGCACAGCGTCCGGTGGCCGGCCGTCCGGGACCGGGGCGTCCGGGTGTCGCCAGAACACAGCTCGCCGCGCGCGCCGAGGCCCAGGCCGGGCCCGAAACGGCGACGATTGACGATGACGTCGAGCGGCTTTCGATGAGCACGCTGTCGTTCCAGGACTATGTGCGCGAGCGCATGCTCAAGCGCCGTCAGGTCGCGTTGCAGGCCGAGTCGGCCGCCGCGCGTGCCGCCGCGCCGGTGGTCGAGACCGCGCCGGGCCCGCTGGCCAGCCGCATGGCCGATGTGCCGGCAGCGCGTGTCGCGCCCTCGGCATCGCATGCGCCGACGCGCAGCGCCCAGCCGATCCCGGGCCACGCGCCGGTTCTCGCGTCGCTGCACAGCGACGCGGCTGCCATGTATGTCGGCACGACGCCGGTGCTGCACGAACCACCGGTGCTGCGCGAGGAAGTGCGCACGGTCGCCGACCTGCGCGACCGCAGTCGCGCTGCGCAGCCCCCGGTTGCGCAGGCGCATCTGGCGCTCGACGCCGGCACGGCACGCCGCGATCAACAGGACATGATGAGTGAACTGCGCAGCATGAAGGGCATGATCGAAGAGCGCTTCGGTGCGCTGGCCTTCATGGAGAAACTGCAGCGCCAGCCGGCGCAGGCGCGCCTGACGCAGAAGCTGCTCGACTGCGGCTTCTCGCCTGCGTTGATCCGCAAGCTGGCCGAAGGCATGGGCACCGAAGTCACCGACGAGATGGCGTGGTCGGCCAGCGTCCTCGAACGCAATCTGCTCAGCGCCGACCGTGAGCCGGCGCTCGAAGACCAGGGCGGTGTCTACGCGCTGGTCGGCGCCACCGGTGTCGGCAAGACCACCACCACGGCCAAGCTGGCGGCGGCGTTCGCGACCCGCTACGGCGCCGCGCACCTGGGCCTGATCACGCTGGATGCCTACCGGGTCGGCGCCCACGAACAACTGCGCGCCTACGGCCGCATCCTCGGCGTGCCGGTGCATACCGCGCACGACCGCGCGTCGCTCGAAGACCTGCTCGAACTGCTGGCCGGCAAGAAGATGGTGCTGATCGACACCGCCGGCATGGCGCAGCGCGACACCCGCACCCGCGAACTGCTGGACATGCTCAGCCACCGCTCGATCCACAAGCTGCTGGTGGTCAACTCGGCGGCGCAGGGCGAGACCATCGAGGACGTGCTGATCGCCTACCAGGCCAGCACCTGCCGCGGCGTGGTGCTGTCGAAGATGGACGAGGCCGTCAAGCTCGGCCCGGCGCTCGATGCGTTGATCCGCCACAAGCTCACCGTGCTCGGTGTCGCCAACGGCCAGCGTGTGCCGGAAGACTGGCACCGGCTGTCGTCGCATGCGTTGATCCATCGTGCGCTGCGCCCGACCGTCGGCAGCGCCTACCGCATGGATTCGAGCGAGGTGAATCTGATCTTCGCCGCGCCGCAGAACCAGTCACACCCGCTGTCGCAGATCGCTGTGCATGACGCGATGGCAGCGCACGCCTGATGCCACGCCGAATGCACACACGCCAGATCGACGCGTTCCAACTCACCCAGAGCCTTCCCGCGATGACGCCTTCCTTCTCACCTTCCTCCTCGATGCCGCTGGACCAGGCCGACGGCCTGCGGCGACTGTTCGCCCACGCGCAGGTCCGCTTCATCCCGGTGGTGTCCAACCCGCACATGGCGTTTGGCGGCGTGATGCTCGAACGGCTGTGCAGCGGATTCGCCGAACAGGGCTGCCACACGCTGGTCGTCGATGCGGGCGAGAACGCACCCGGTCCGAACGAGCTGGCGGACGTCGACCTGGCCGAATGCGTCGAGGTGCTGTCGCGGGAGGTCTCCTACCTTGCCGCACGCGGCCTGCCGCTGCGCCATGTCGATGCCCAAGGCTCGACGGCGAGCTTCCTCGAGGCCGTGTCAGTGGCGGCGCCCGGCGCTGACGTGGTCCTGGTGCACGCCAGCGCGACCGATCTGTGCCGGATGTTCATGCGACGCGAATCCAGCAGCCGGCCGCGGCCGCTGCTGCTGGCCGACGACCGCCCGGTCAGCGTGACGCACGCCTATGCCGCGATGAAGCTGCTGACTCAGCGCGCCGGCCTGCTGGTGCACGACCTGCTGCTGAGCGCGGCGCCGAGTTCGCCGCGCGCCGAACGCATCGCGATGCAGATCGCGACCTGCGCCGATGATTTTCTGGGCGCCGTGTTGCGCGACTGGATGCAGATCGATCCCGCCAGCGATGCGCGCAGCGCCTCGACACCCGCCTTGCGCCGCTGGGTTCGAGACACCCTGGCGCCCGCCGCCAGCGAACTGGCCACCTTGCCCCTTGCAGCGAATGAGCACCATGCATACACGCTCAACTGAATCTCCGGAGCCGACCATGTCCACGTACACCGCCAAAGGACAGCTCGACAACACGTCGATGCTCAAGCAGTACAGCCCGCTGGTGCGCCGCCTCGCGCACCAGATGATCGCCAAGCTGCCGGCCAACGTCGAACTCGACGACCTCATACAAGTCGGCATGATCGGCTTGGCCGACGCGCTGACCCGCTTCGATGCGGCGCAGGGCGTGCAGTTCGAGACCTTCGCCACGCAGCGCATCCGAGGTGCGATGCTCGACGAGCTGCGCGGCAACGACTACCTGTCGCGCGGCACTCGCAAGCAGCAGCGCACCATCGAATCGGCGGTCCACAAGCTCGAACAGCGGATGGGCCGCGCACCGGCCGAAAGCGAGATCGCCCGCGAGATGGGCATCACGCTTTCCGAGTACCAGGAACTGCTGGGCAAGGTGCGCGGCACGCAGCTGGTCTACCTCGAAGACATGTCGGGCGACGACGGCGACCACGACTACCTCGACCGCCACGTGGCCGACGATTCGTTCAACCCGCTTGCCCAGTTGCAGGATCAGCGCATGCGCGAGGCGCTGGTCGCCGGCATCAAGGTGCTGCCCGAACGCGAGCAGTACGTGATGAGCATGTACTACGAGCACGACATGAACCTGAAGGAAATTGCGGCGGTGCTCAAGGTCACCGAGTCGCGCGTGTGCCAGCTGCACAGCCAGTCGATCGCGAGACTGCGCGTCAAGCTGCGCGCGTACTGATGCCCCCAGTCGCTGCGCTCCTGCCTTGCAGGCCGCGTTGGGCCAGCGGCCCAACTCCTCACCAGGCACAAACAGTCCACTGGACTGTTTCGGTCCGGGCTCGGCCCCCGAGGGGCTTTGGGCGGCCGGGCGCCGTGCAGTCTCCGTAGCGCGCATTTGTTTTCCTCCACCATGCTGCCGTGGCCACTGCCCGCCCTGCTGACCTGGGCCATCGCCTGGTCCGTCTACTCCCTCCTGCGCGCCCTCGATGCGCCTTCGGTCGTCGCGCTGCTCTGCGGCGCCGTGATCGGTGCGTTGCCGGCGATCTGGTCGCCGTGGCTGTTGACCCGCTGGCGCCGGGCCTTCATCGCGCTCGGCTTTCCGCTGTCGCTCGCCTTGTCGGGCTCTGCGCACGATGTGCCCGCCTGGGCCTGGCTGCTGCCGCTGGGCGTGCTGGTGCTGCTGTATCCGTTGAATGCCTGGCGCGACGCGCCGTTTTTCCCCACGCCGCGCGGTGCATTGCGAGGCTTGAAGCGGCTGGTGTCGCTGCCGGATGAGGCACGGGTGCTCGAAGCCGGCTGCGGTCTTGGCGATGGCCTGCGAGAACTGCACACCGAGTACCCGTCGGCTCGCATCGACGGCATCGAATGGAGTTGGCCGCTGCGCTGGGCCTGTCAGTGGCGCTGTGCTTTTGCTCGTGTAAAACGGGGCGATCTGTGGAAGACCGACTGGTCGGCGTTTCAACTGGTGTACCTGTTCCAGCGGCCCGAGAGCATGCCTCGGGCGGTTGACAAGGCTCGTCGCGAATTGGTGTCGGGGGCCTGGCTGGCGAGCCTGGAGTTCGAGGCGGCTCAGTTGGTGCCCGATGCGGTGCATGCGTGCCCGGACGGGCGGACGGTGTGGCTGTATCGGCAGCCGTTCACGCTTCGACTCGACTCGTCGATGAGGTGATCTTGCGGGGCTGATTGCCTGGTGGTGGACTGTGCCTGTGGGGTGGACCGCGCCGGGTTTCGGCCCGGCGGCCGAGTAACTTTGGCTCCGCCGAAACTTTCTTCTGTGCCAGTGTTTAGACCGGAGAGCTGGGTAACGGGTGTGCGAGGACGTAGTAAACACCTGCGGGTTATTGATTGGTTGAGGAATTGATTGTGTGCAAGTCCACGCGCATGAAGCGGTGGTGGCAGAAGAAGGCGTCGAAGCAGCCGTC
>JAURWR010000108.1 GCA_030654805.1 Burkholderiaceae bacterium | reverse complement strand
TACCTGTCGCTGAACGTGCTGCACGAGCGCTACCCCGGCGTGCCGCGGATTGCACTCACAGCAACGGCCGATGACCTGACGCGCGCCGACATCATCGAGCGGCTGCAGCTCGAAGACGCGCGCATCTTCATCAGCAGCTTCGATCGGCCGAACATCCGCTACGCCATCGTCGAGAAGGACAACGCCCGCGCGCAGTTGTTGCGCTTCATTCAGGACGAGCACGACGGCGACGCCGGCATCGTCTACTGCCAGTCGCGCAAGAAGGTCGACGAGACCGCCGCGTGGTTGAGCAGCGAGGGCATCAGCGCGCTCCCGTACCACGCCGGCCTCGACGCCGACGTGCGGCGCCGGCATCAAGACCGCTTCCTGCGCGAGGAGGGGCTGGTGATGGTCGCGACGATCGCGTTCGGCATGGGCATCGACAAGCCCGACGTGCGCTTCGTCGCCCACCTCGACCTCCCGAAGAACATCGAGAGCTACTACCAGGAGACCGGCCGCGCCGGCCGCGACGGCCTGCCCGCCGACGCCTGGATGACCTACGGCCTGGCCGACGTGGTGAACCAGCGCCGGATGATCGACGACAGCCCGGCCGCCGACGAGTTCAAGCGCGGCCAGGTCGGCAAGCTCGAGGCGCTGCTGGCGCTGGCCGAAACCCACGACTGCCGGCGCGTGCGGCTGCTGGCCTACTTCGGCGAACCGAGCCAACCGTGCACCCGCCTGCAGAACGCCTGCGACAACTGCCTGAGCCCGCCGGTCACCTGGAACGCGACCGAGGCCGCGCGCAAGGCGCTGAGCTGCATCTATCGCTTCCACCAGAACGGCGGCCAGCGCTTCGGCGCCGGCCACCTGATCGACGTGCTGCGCGGCAAGGTGACCGACAAGGTGACGCAGCACGGGCATGCCACGCTGTCGACCTTCGGCATCGGTGCCGACGTGTCCGAGGGCCAGTGGCGCGCGGTGCTGCGCCAGCTGATCGCGCTCGGCTACCTGCGCACCGAGGGCGAGTACCACACGCTCGAGTTGACTGCCAGTGCGCGCGAGGTGCTGCGCGGCGAGGTGCAGCTGCTGCTGCGGGAGGCCAGCGCGGCCACGTCGACAGCGCGCAGCAAGCGCCGCGGCACGACGACATCACGCGCCGGCACCGCGAAGGACAAGGCGCCGCCGGTGCCGCTGGACGCCGATGCCACCGAGCGCTTCAGCGCGCTGAAGGCCTGGCGCGCCGAGGTCGCGCGCGAGCACAACCTGCCGGCGTATGTCGTGTTTCACGATGCGACGCTCGCCGAGATGGCGCGCGCCTGTCCGCAGACGCTGGACGACATCGCCGAGATCAGCGGGGTCGGCGCGAAGAAGCTCGAAGCCTATGGACGCGAGATCCTGCGCGTGCTGGAGGGCTGATCCCGCCAGCGGAGTCAGCGCGGTGCGTGCGGCGAGTCAATCGACGCGCCGCACCCGCCATCCGGCGCGCACCAGCCGCGCCAGCAGGCCCTGTTCGCCCGTCAGATGCAGTGCACCGACTGCGGTGAAGGCGCCGCCGGCTTCGAGTTGCGGCCGCAGCGTGGTCAGCATGCGCGCGTTGCGGCGGTCGAGGATCTGCTCGATGAAGTCGGCCATCGGTCGCTGCAGGCGGGGGTCGTCGCGCGTGGCCGACTCTTCCAGCCGGCGCAGGCCGGCCAGGTCTTGCGCGAGGTACAGCTCGACGAGCTGGTCGACCTCGGCCATCGCGGCGTCGTGATCGCGTGCCAGTGCCGCCAGCAGCGCCAGCTGCGAGTCGACCGGCACCGCATCCATCGCAGCGATCTGCTGCTCGACGGTCTCCAGCGGCTGCACCGGCAGCCCCTGCTGCTGCGCCAGGCGGATCAGCGCGGCGTCGACGATCTCGCCCATCGGTCGCGCCGGTTGGCTCAGGTAGACGTACGCCGCCCAGGGCTTGAGCTGGGCGGTCGTGGCGCGGGGCACGCCGTAGCGCGTGCGCAGCCGTTCGGCGATGCGCTCGAAGTCGTCGCTGCCCGCCAGATCCGCGAGCGTTTGCCCCGGCTCGGCCCGCGTGGCCGCCGCAAACGCCTGTGCGCTGTCTGCATCGGGCAGCAGTTCGGGCACGAAGACCCGGGACTTCGACAGCGCGCGTCGCACGCTCGGGCCGAACGCGCTGGCGCGTGCATCGTCAACGTGCACGGTGCCGTAGAGGTGGCTGGGCGCCTGGCCAGGGGCGCCGGGCCGATCGATGCGCCACAGCAGGCCGTGATCGAAGCGCTGCGCGGCGGCTTCGCGCGGGACCTTACCCGTCGCCGCCGCGGTCTCGGCCCGGGTGACTGTGGTCAGTCCACCACAGGCGCCCACCAGGGCCAGCAGGACACCGCCGACCCGGTTCAGCCATCGCGCCGCGCGCCGGTGGCGCGGCGCAATCGGCTTCGGCCAGGGGGCCAGGCGAGGCGAAATGGGCATGCGCCAAGTGTGCCCGCGCCCGCGAGCACGTCGCTGTCCATAGCGGTCATCCCGGCTTGCGCGTGCGGCGGCGCGTTCCTATCGTCGCGCGGTCTGGTAACGGAATGTGTGCCCCCCGCGGCAAAATCAATCAATGAAAACAAAAGACACCCGCGTGTTCACGACCGTTTCGCCGAACATCTCGACACCGATCCGCTGCGCGCTGGTCGTCCTGCTCGGGCTGTGCTTCAGCCACGGGGCGATCGCGCAGACCACCGCAGCGCGTGCGCCGCAGGCGGCCGACGGCAATTCGTTCACCTTCGCGTTGGACAACGACTGGCTCGCGCTGAGCCGCCGGGACGCCGATTACTCCGGCGGCTTCCTGTTCACGATGTCGGGGCCGGCCGCACCGCAGTTCCTGCTGTCGCTGGACCCGGTGCTCGGTTTCATCGACGGCCTGTGGATGCCGGGCTCGGCCGCCACGTCGAAATCGGCGCTGCAGTTCGGCGCGCAGGCCTACACGCCGAAAGACAAGAAGTCGCGCGAGGTCGTGCGCGACGATCGGCCGTACGCCGGCCTGTTTTCACTGACCAGCACCCGCATGACCGTGACCGGCGATGCCGACCCGGTGTGGTCGTCCGCGTTCACGATCGGCCTGCTCGGCACCGGGCTCGGAAAGAACCTGCACCGAGGCTTCCACCGGCTGATCGGCAGCGATCTGCCGAACGGCTACGACCACCAGATCTCCGAGGGCGGCGAGCCGACGCTCAAGTACACCGTGCGGCGCCAGGCGCTGGCGCTCGACAGCAGCGACGCGCTGCTGGGCCAGCGTGCCGATCTGAAGTGGGGCGTCGAAGGCAGCCTGGGTTACATCACCGAAGCGGCACTGATGGTGTCCGGTCGCCTCGGCAAGTTCTCGACGCCCTGGTGGTCGCTGTATCCCGAGCGGTCCGAGTACTACGTGCCTTCAGGCTCGAAGTACGAGGGCGACCTGTACCTGATTTATGGAGCGGCGGCCCGGCTGCGCGGCTACAACTCGCTGATCCAGGGTCAGTTCCGCCACTCCGACCACACCTTCGGCGGAAGCAAGCTCGAAGTCGGCATCGGCGAGGCCTACGCGGGCGTGGTGTGGGACATCACCAACTCGACGACCTTGAGCTACCTGGTGCGCTACCAGTCCTCGGAGATCAAGCACGGCACCGGGTCGCGAGACATCTACAACGGCAGCCTGTACCTCAACATCGGGTACTGACGGCAGGCGCCGGCGCGGCCGGCGGCAAGGCGCAAGACCGGCCCGTATGATGGTCGGCTTTGCGTTTCGCAGCCGATGTCCTCCCTTCCGTCGACCCCCGTCGAGGTCACCCAAACCGAAGCACCTGCGGGCCAGTCTGCTTCGCCGGAAGCACCGTCGATCCGGGATGCCTCCTTGGAAGCACGCGTCATCCGCGTGCGCGGGGCGCGCACCCACAACCTGAAGAACATCGACCTCGACATCCCGCGCAACCGGCTGGTCGTGATCACCGGGTTGAGCGGCTCGGGAAAATCGAGCCTCGCGTTCGACACGCTGTATGCCGAGGGCCAGCGGCGCTACGTCGAGAGTCTGAGCACCTACGCGCGGCAGTTCCTGCAACTGATGGACAAGCCCGATGTCGACTTCATCGAAGGCCTGAGTCCGGCGATCAGCATCGAGCAGAAGGCGACCTCGCACAACCCGCGCTCCACCGTCGGCACCGTCACCGAGATCCACGACTACCTGCGCCTGCTGTACGCGCGTGCCGGCACGCCGTTCTGCCCCGACCACCATCTCGCGCTGCAGGCGCAGAGCGTGAGCCAGATGGTCGATGCGGCGCTCGCGCTGCCTGAAGGCACGCGGCTGATGGTGCTGGCGCCGGTGGTGCGCGACCGCAAGGGCGAGTTCGCCGAGCTGTTCGCCGACATGCAGGCGCAGGGCTACGTGCGGTTTCGCGTGGGTTCGGGTGGAAAGCCCGGCACCGCCTACGAGGCGGCCGACCTGCCCAAGCTGAAGAAGAACGAGAAGCACGACATCGACGTCGTTGTCGACCGCGTCAAGGTCGTTGTCGACAAGGACGGCGACGCCGACAGCGGTCTGCAACAGCGGCTCGCCGAAAGCTTCGAGGCCGCGCTGCGCATCGCCGACGGCCGTGCGATCGCCTTCGAGATGGACGGTGGCCGCGAGCATCTGTTTTCCAGCCAATTCGCCTGTCCGATCTGCAGCTATTCGCTGGCCGAACTGGAGCCGCGCCTGTTCTCGTTCAACTCGCCGGTCGGCGCCTGTCCCACCTGCGATGGCATCGGGCATGTCACGGTGTTCGATCCGCAGCGCGTCGTCGGATTCCCGAGCCTGAGCCTGGCCAGCGGCGCGATCAAGGGCTGGGATCGGCGCAACGGCTACACCTTCTCGCTGCTCGAATCGGTGGCGAAGCACTACCGCTTCGACCTCGACGCGCCGTTCGAGACGCTGCCCGCAGCGATCCGGCAGGTGCTTCTGCGCGGCTCGGGCGACGAAGAGATCGCGTTCGTCTACGCCGCAGACACCGTGGGCCGCGATGGTGCCGCCAAGTCGCGCAGCGTGAAGCGCAAGCACCCGTTCGACGGCATCATCCCGACGCTCGAACGCCGCTACCGCGAAACCGATTCGGCGCTGGTGCGCGAAGACCTGGCGCGTTACCAGAACGCCAAGCCCTGTCCCGATTGCGACGGTAGCCGGCTGCGCCGCGAAGCGCGCAACGTGTTCCTGCAAGGCATGGGCGATGTGGTCGGCGAGCCGATCTACAAGGTTGAGCACAGCACCTTGCGCGACTGCCTCGCCTACTTCGACGCGCTGCAACTGAAGGGCACGAAGGCCGAGATCGCCGACAAGGTGATCCGCGAGATCCGCTCGCGCCTGAAGTTCCTTAACGACGTGGGCCTGAACTACCTGAGCCTGGATCGCAGCGCCGACACGCTGAGCGGCGGTGAGTCGCAGCGCATCCGGCTCGCGTCGCAGATCGGCAGCGGCCTGACCGGCGTGATGTACGTGCTCGACGAGCCCAGCATCGGCCTGCACCAGCGCGACAACGAGCGGTTGATCGGCACGCTGCGCCACCTGCGCGACATCGGCAACAGCGTGCTGGTGGTCGAGCACGACGAGGACGCGATCCTCGCAGCCGACCACGTGATCGACATGGGGCCGGGCGCCGGCGTGCACGGCGGCCGCGTGATGGCGCAGGGCACGCCGGCCGAGGTCGCGGCGAACCCGGACTCGCTGACGGGGAAATACTTGTCGCGCGTATTGCGGATAGCGGTGCCGAAGCGCAGGGTGGTGCCCGGTAGCGGCCCCCTGCGCATCCACAACGCGCGCGGCAACAACCTGAAGCAGGTCAGCGTCGACATCCCGGTCGGCCTGTTCACCTGCGTGACCGGGGTGTCGGGCTCGGGCAAGAGCACGCTGGTCAACGACACGCTGTATGCGGCGGTCGCACGCAAGCTCTACAACAGCCACGCCGAGGCCGAGCCGCACGACAGCATCGACGGGCTCGATGCCTTCGACAAGGTGATCAACGTCGACCAGAGCCCGATCGGCCGCACGCCACGCAGCAACCCGGCCACCTACACCGGCATGTTCATGCCGATCCGCGAGCTGTTCGCCGAGATGAACACCGCGAAGGAGCGCGGCTACGGGCCGGGGCGCTTCAGCTTCAACGTCGCCGGTGGGCGCTGCGAGGCCTGCCAGGGCGACGGCGTGCTGAAGGTCGAGATGCACTTCATGCCCGATGTCTACGTGAGTTGCGATGTGTGCGGCGGCAAGCGCTACAACCGCGAGACGCTGGAGGTGCTCTATCGCGGGAAAAATATCACCGACGTGCTGAACCTGACCGTCGAGGATGCCCACGCGCATTTCAGCGCGGTGCCCAACATCGCGCGCAAGCTGCAGACGCTGCTCGATGTCGGGCTGGGCTACATCCGCGTCGGCCAGAGCGCGACCACGCTGTCCGGCGGCGAGGCGCAGCGCGTCAAGCTGGCGCTGGAACTGAGCAAGCGCGACACCGGACGCACGCTGTACATCCTGGACGAGCCGACCACCGGGCTGCACTTCGCCGACATCGATCTGCTGCTGAAGGTGCTGCACCAGCTGCGCGACGCCGGCAACACCATCGTCGTGATCGAGCACAACCTCGACGTGATCAAGACGGCCGACTGGGTCATCGACATGGGCCCCGAAGGCGGCGCTGGCGGCGGCCAGGTGGTGGCGTTCGGCACGCCCGAGCAGGTGGCGGCGAACCCCGCGAGCTACACGGGGCGTTATCTGAAGCCGATGCTGTGACGGGCGTGCAGACGATAATTGCCTGCATGCGTTCCAGTTCGCCTTCCGGTTCAGCGTCCTTCAGGCAGCGTTGGCGTCAGCCAACCGCCTGACCGCCCCGCGGCGCCCGCTCGGGCGCAACAGAACCCTCGCCCGGCACGTCGCACCCGCCGGGCCGCACTGCAAACACGCCAGAAATCAACAGGACTGAGCGCTCATGCTGCTGATGATCGACAACTACGACAGCTTCACCTTCAATCTGGTGCAGTACTTTGCCGAGTTGGGCGAAGACGTCCGTGTCTTCCGCAACGACGAGCTGACGCTCGAAGGCATCAGCGAACTGCGGCCCGACCGCCTGGTGCTGTCGCCCGGCCCGTGTTCGCCGACCGAGGCGGGCATCTGCGTGCCGGCGATCCGGCATTTCACTGGCAAGCTGCCGATCCTCGGGGTGTGCCTCGGGCACCAGAGCATCGGCGCGGCGCTGGGCGGCCAGGTCATCCGCGCCCGCGTCCAGATGCACGGCAAGACCAGCGTGATCTCGACCGACGAGCGCGGCGTCTACAGCGGGCTGCCGCAGAAGTTCACCGTCATCCGCTACCACTCGCTGGCGATCGAGTTGGCGACGCTGCCGGAGATCCTGGAGATCACGGCGACCTCCGAAGACGGCGAGATCATGGGCGTGCGCCACCGCGGACTGGCCGGCACCGCGACGCCGCTCGAGGGCGTGCAGTTCCACCCTGAATCGATCCTGACCGAGCACGGTCACGCGATGTTGAAGAACTTCCTGGATCTCAAAGCGTGACCATCGTCGACCTGCTTGCCTGAGAACCCTTCGGAGACTGAGATGCCCATCACCGACTCGGAGGCGCTGGCGCGCCTCGTCGACCACCGCGAGATCTTCCACGACGAGATGCTGACGCTGATGCGCCGCATCATGAGCGGTGAGATGCCGCCCGCGACGATGGCAGCGCTGCTGGTCGGCCTGCGCGTCAAGAAGGAAACGATCGGCGAGATCACCGCCGCAGCGCAGGTGATGCGCGAGTTCTCGACCAAGGTCGAGGTCGCCGACAAGCGCCACCTGGTCGACATCGTCGGCACCGGTGGTGACGGCTCGCACACCTTCAACATCTCGACCTGCAGCATGTTCGTCGCGGCCGCCGCTGGCGCGCGCGTCAGCAAGCACGGCAACCGCAGCGTGTCGAGCAAATCGGGCAGCGCGGACGTGCTGGAGGCGTTGGGTGTGCAGCTGGCATTGCCGCCCGACGCCATTGCGCGCTGCATCGCGACCACCGGCGTCGGCTTCATGTTCGCGCCGGCGCATCACCCGGCGATGAAGAACGTCGCGCCGGTGCGCCGCGAACTCGGCGTGCGCACGATCTTCAACATCCTCGGGCCGCTGACCAACCCGGCCGGTGCGCCGAACATCCTGATGGGCGTGTTCCACGCCGATCTGGTCGGCATCCAGGCGCGTGCGCTGCAGCGCCTTGGCGCCGAGCATGCGGTGGTGGTCTACGGCCGCGACGGGATGGACGAGGTGACGCTGGGCGGGTCGACCCTGGTCTGCGAGATCCAGAACGGCGAAGTCCGCGAGTACGAGATCCACCCTGAGGATTTCGGCCTGCCGATGGCCAGCCACCGCGCCTTGCGCGTGGAGACGCCGGCCGATTCGAAGCGCATGTTGCTGGCCGTACTGGACAACCAGCCCGGTGCGGCGCGCGACATCGTCATGCTGAACGCCGGTGTCGCGCTGTATGCCGCCGATGTCGCGCCGACGATGGCCGACGGCCTCGCGCTGGCGCGCGAGGCGTTGCAGTCGGGCCGTGCGCGCGACAAGCTCCATGAATTCGTCGGTGCCACGCAGGCGCTGGCGGCGGCCTGAGGATCGATGAGATGAGCAGTGACATCCTGAACCGCATCGTCGAGGTCAAGCGTGACGAGATCCGCGCGGCGCGCGCCAAGCGTGACCTGGCATCGCTGCGTCGCGATGCCGAGTCGCTGGGAGGCGTGCGCGATTTCGTCGGATCGTTGCGCGCGAAGATCGCTGCCGGCCAGGCCGCAGTCATCGCCGAGATCAAGAAGGCCAGCCCGAGCAAGGGCGTGCTGCGCGAGCATTTCGTGCCGGCCGAGATTGCCGAAAGCTACGCGAGTGGCGGTGCGGCGTGCCTCAGCGTGCTGACCGACGTGCAGTTCTTCCAGGGCGCCGTGGCCTACCTCGAACAGGCGCGCGCCGCCTGCACGCTGCCGGTGCTGCGCAAGGATTTCATGGTCGGTGCGTACCAGGTGTTCGAGGCCCGTGCGATGGGCGCCGACTGCATCCTGCTGATCGCCGCCTGCCTCGACGACGCCGAGATGGCCGACCTCGAAGCGCAGGCCCATGCGCTGGGCATGGCGGTGCTGGTCGAGGTGCACGATGGGTTCGAACTCGATCGCGCGCTGGCACTGAAGACGCCGCTGGTCGGCATCAACAACCGCAACCTGCGCACCTTCGAGGTCACGCTGGACACGACGCTCGGGCTGCTGAAGCACGTGCCGGCCGATCGGCTGCTGGTGACCGAGAGCGGCGTGCTGGTGCGCGCCGATGCCCTGCGCATGCGGGCGGCCGACGTGCAGGCCTTCCTGGTCGGCGAAGCCTTCATGCGCGCCGCCGATCCGGGACGCGCGCTCGCCGATCTGTTCCAGTGAGTCGCGGCGCGATGTCGGGCTGCGGCCGCGCACCGCGCGCTCGGCGATGAGCGTCTCGCGCCTCACCGAGCCAATCGACGCGCTCGTCGATCGTCTGCAAAGCGACTGGCGGCCGTGGGTCGAAGCCTGGCGAGTCAGTCCTGCCGGACGCGCCTTGATCGAACGCGTCGATGCGCGGGTCGCGGAGGGCGCCATCGTCTATCCGGCGCACGTGTTCCGCGCACTCGAACTCACCCCGTTGGCCCACACCCGGGTTGTGATCCTGGGCCAGGACCCGTATCACGGGGAGGGGCAGGCCGAAGGGCTGGCCTTTTCCGTTCCACCCGGCGTGCGCGTTCCACCGAGCTTGCGCAACGTGTTCAAGGAACTGCAGCGCGATCTGCGCGCGACGCCGCCGACGAGTGGCCACTTGGGGGCGTGGGCCGAGCAAGGTGTGCTGCTGCTCAATTCGAGTCTGACGGTCGATGCAGGCGCGCCGGGCAGTCACTCAAAATATGGATGGCAAGTGCTCACTGACATGCTCGTCAGGGCTGCGGCGCAGGATCTGTCTGCGAGGGTGTTCATGCTGTGGGGCGCTCACGCGCAAGCCAAGGCGTGCTTGATCGAGGATGCGCTGACCGGGCATCTGGTGCTGCACAGCAACCATCCATCGCCGTTGGCTGCCTCGCGCCCGCCGGTGCCATTCATCGGGTGCGGGCATTTTTCTGCGGCGACCCGCTTTCTGGGGCGCAACCCAGTCGGTGCGTCGACCGCAGATGGCGCACCGAACATCTTCGATCTGCGTTGAGGTGGTCGCCAGCGGCAAATTGCCGTGATAAACTCTTGGGCTCGCCGCGGAGGGGTGGCCGAGTGGTTAATGGCAGCAGACTGTAAATCTGCCCTCTAACGAGTACGCTGGTTCGAATCCAGCCTCCTCCACCAAGGCGAAAAGAATAGTTTCGACCCTCTCGGGCCTCGGCTCGATGAGGTTCAGGCGGGAGTAGTTCAATGGTAGAACCCTAGCCTTCCAAGCTAATGACGCGGGTTCGATTCCCGTCTCCCGCTCCAGGGTTCGAGCTGGGTTCCATTGGGATCGATCTTGAAGATCGGCGCGTGGAGTCCGGCAAGTAGGTGGTGAGTTTGCCCATGTGGCTCAGTGGTAGAGCACTCCCTTGGTAAGGGAGAGGTCGCGCGTTCGATCCGCGCCATGGGCACCAAGAATTTCGGCATCGATTGTGAATCTTCAGTCTCGTATTCGAGGAGTTGAGAATGGCAAAAGGCAAATTTGAGCGAACGAAGCCGCACGTGAACGTGGGGACCATTGGACACGTGGACCACGGCAAGACGACGCTGACGGCGGCGATCACGACGGTGCTGAGCAAGCTGTACGGAGGCGAGGCCAAG
>JAURWR010000104.1 GCA_030654805.1 Burkholderiaceae bacterium | reverse complement strand
CAGGTCATCGTCGCGGTCTTCAGGAAGGCGGCACTGAGCGGGATCAGCACGATGAAGCTGAGGTACAGCAGCGTGAAGCCGAGCGCCAGGTCGAAGCCGGGCAGCACGCTGTGCCTCTTGAGCAGGGTGCGAGACAGAAACACGGGACGCTGCTCACTTCACCGAGTAGATCTTGTCGAACACGCCTCCGTCGGCGAAGTGGGTCTTCTGCGCCTGGGTCCAGCCCCCGAAGACCGCATCGATGGTGAAGAGGTTGATCTTCGGGAAGTTCTTCTCGTACTTCGTGGCGACCGCCGGGTCGATCGGCCGGTAGAAATTGCGTGCGGCGATCTCCTGGCCTTCGGTCGAATACAGGTACTCCAGATAAGCCTGCGCGACGGCTCGCGTGCCCTTCTTGTCGACGACCTTGTCGACCACGCTGACCGGCGGCTCGGCCAGGATGCTGACCGGCGGGTAGACGATGTCGAACTTGTCGGCGCCGAACTCCTTCAGCGCGAGGTGCGCTTCGTTTTCCCAGGCCAGCAGCACGTCACCGATGCCACGCTCGGCGAAGGTCACGGTCGAGCCACGCGCGCCCGAATCGAGCACCGGCACGTTCTTGAACAGGTTGGCGACGAACTCCTGCGCCTTGGCCTCGGTGCCGCCGGGCTGCTTGAGCGCGAAGCCGTAGGCCGCCAGGTACCCCCAGCGCGCACCGCCCGAGGTCTTCGGGTTGGCGGTGATCACGCCCACACCGGGCTTGATCAGGTCATCCCAGTTCTTGATGCCCTTCGGGTTGCCCTTGCGCACCAGGAAGATGTAGGTCGAGGTGTACGGCGAGCTGTTGTTCTTCAGGCGCTTCTGCCAGTCGCCGGGCAGCACCTTGGCTTTCTCGGCGATCTCGTCGATGTCGTAGGCCAGCGCCAGCGTCACCACGTCGGCGTCGATGCCGTCGATGACCGAGCGAGCCTGCTTGCCCGATCCACCGTGGGATTGCTTGACGGTCACCACGTCGCCGGTCTTGGCCTTCCAGTACTTGGCGAAGGCGGCGTTGTATTCGACGTACAGCTCGCGCGTCGGGTCGTACGACACGTTGAGCAGCGTGACGTCCTTGGCGACGGCGCCGAAGGCAGCTGCGCTGACGGCGAGGAAGAGCAGCGCGGAGCGGGCGCGATGGGCAAGAGAACGGGAGGCAGACATGAAGGCGAATCCTCATTGAACGACTGCGCTGAACGGAGACATTCCGACAGCTGACAGGTCATCCTATGAAGCAAGCCTCGATCCGAACACGAAGCGTTTCGTACTTGCTTATTCGCAATTCAATCAACCAACCCCGTTGAAGTCCTTTTCCGAGCTGGCCTCTCGCCTGTGTCAGTCCGAAACCGCGACTGCAATCACGCCCAACAGCCTGTCGATCGGCTCGGGCCGGTGAATCAGGTAGCCCTGCGCGTAGTCCACGCCCATGGTGCGCAACTGCTCCATCACCTCGGCGTTCTCGACGAACTCGGCCACCGTTTTCAAGCCCATCACCTTGGCGACATCGATGAAACAGCGAACGGCAGCCAGGCTCAGCGGATCGCCCACCAGATTGCAGATGAACTGCCCGTCGATCTTCAACAGATCGACCGGCAGGCGCTTGAGGTAACCGAAAGACGAAGCACCGGAGCCGAAATCGTCCAGCGCGACCCGGATGCCAGCGGCCCTGACCTGCTCGATGAACGCACCGGCATCCGCGAGGTGCGTCACCGCCGAGGTCTCGGTGATTTCGAGGCACAAGCGCTGACACACCGCCGGGCCTGCCTGAGTCAGCAGATCGACGGCCCAGCGGTGAAAAGCACGGTCGCCCACCGACTGACCGGACAGGTTGACGTTGAGCGTGCTCAAGACGCGCAGATCGGGCAAGGCGGCCATCCAGGAGATGGCATGAGAGAGCACCCAGCGGTCGATGCGCGACGCGAGGTGAAACCGTTCGGCCGCCGGCAGGAAGGCCCCGGGCGGAATCAGTGAACCATCGCTGTCGACCATGCGCAGCAGCACCTCTGCGTGCAGACCGCAGGGCGCGTCGCCCAGCGGATCGATGCGCTGCGCGTGCAGCACGAAGCCATCCTGGTCGAGGGCCTGTTCGATGCGTGTCGTCCACTGCATCTCGCCGTGGCGCGCGCGCATGGCCAGGTCGGAATCGAACCACACATGGACGCGATTGCGACCCGCCTCCTTGGCGGCGTAGCACGAGGTGTCGGCCGCCTGGAGGATCGCCGAGATGGAATCCCATCGGTTGTCGACAGGAACCAGGCCAATGCTGGCCCCGACGCGAAACCGTCGACCGTCGTGAAAGAAGCGGTAGTCGTCCATCTGGGCGCAGATCTTCTGCGCGACGCGCTGTGCCTGTTCGACGTTGCAGCGTTCGAGGATGATGGCGAACTCGTCCCCGCCCAGCCGCGCGAGCGTGTCGCTGGCCCGGATGACGTTGCCGAACAGCTTGGCGGCCTGCTGAAGCAACTGATCGCCGACCGAATGTCCGCAGGCGTCGTTGACCAGCTTGAACTGATCCAGGTCGATGAAGAGCACGGCGTTCTCGCCGCCGTCGTCGTGCGACTTCTTCAGCACGTTGCTCAACCGGGTCTCGAATTCGGCGCGGTTCACCAGCCCGGTGAGGTCATCGTGCGTGGCCCGGTAGCTGATTTCTCCGACCATCTTGCGCTGTGCACTGACGTCGCGGAACACCAGAACAACGCCCAGCATGTCGCCCTGGTCATTGCAGATCGGTGACGCAGAGTCTTCGATGGCGAGTTGCTCGCCATTTCGCGCGAGGAGCAGCGTCTTCTGGGTGGCAGGTCGCGAGGCGATCGGCGTCAGGCAAGTCGTCACGGGACTGTCGTTGGCCTCGCCGCTCTCCTCGTCGATCGTTCGATAGATCTTCGACAGCGAATGACCCCGCGCCTCTGCACTGGTCCATCCGGTCAGTCTTTCGGCGACCGGGTTCAGCCACGAGACACATCCTTCGGCATCCGCGGTGATGACGGCATCGCCGATCGACCGCAGCGTCACTCGCAAGCGCTCGTGCTGCTCGACCAGATCCGATGCGAGCCGGCGTTGCTCGGTGACGTCCCAGTTGGTGCCGACCATGCGCAATGTGGTGCCTTGCGCATCGCGGGTGACACGGGCGGCAGCGCGCAGGTGATGCACGCTGCCATCAGGCCAGACGATCCGGAACTCGGTGTCGAATGCCACATCGTTGTCGATCGAACTCTGGATCGCGCGGTCGACCGCCGGCATGTCCTCGCGATGGACTCGCTGACACCAGAGCACCCCGGGATCGATACCTTCGTCCTGGGTGCTGCCGAACAACCGAAACATCCGTGCGTCCCAGAGGAGCACCCGGGTGCGCAGGTCCCAGTCCCAGATGCCGATGCCGCCGCTGTCGGTGGCCAGCACCGCCCGCTCGCGGGCTTCGGAAAGCGCCAATCGCTCGGCCACCTGCTGCGTGACATCCTGAAAGGCGCCGACCAACCGGCGCGGCTTGCCGTCGACGCATTCCACCGACCCGACGACGTGCACCCAGATCTGCTTGCCGTCGGACCGAAACAGCGGCAGCTCGAGCTCGAAGCCCGCGCCGCCGGCCGACGCCGACTCGACCGCCTGGCGGATCATGTCGCGAGCCTCGGGCGCATAGAAATCGATGGCCTCGTGCACGGTGGGTCGGTGTCCTGGTGACATGCCATGGATGCGACAGGTCTCGTCGGACCAGAACACGGTTTTCGACTGGAGATCGACTTCCCAGCCGCCGACACCGGCCAGCTTTCCGGTTCGATCGAGGAAGCGTTCGCTCTTGCGCAACGCCTCCTCCTCGCGCTTGCGGTGCGAGATGTCGAGGTGGGTGCCGTACATCCATTCCGGCTTGCCGTCGGGCGTCCAGGTGATCACCCGCCCCCGAGCGAGCACCCAGACCCAATGCCCGTCACGGTGTCGTCGGCGCGTCTCGCATTCGTAGTGGTCAATCTGCCCGGCGAAGTGCTGTGCCAGCAGTTCGGTCGAGCGCACCAGGTCGTCGGGATGCCCTCGGGCCATCCACGACTGGATCGAGAGCGGTTCCAGTTCGGCCAGCGTGTAGCCGATGATCTGCGCCCAGCGCTCGTTGAAATGCACCTCGCCGCTCTGCACCTGCCATTCCCAGGTGCCGGCATGCGTTCCCTCCACCAGGTTGGTCAGCCGTTGACGTTCGGTGGTCAGTGCACGTTCGGCGATGCGATGCAGCGTGACATCTTCGATCACCGCGAGGCTGCGCAACGCGCAACCCGCGCTGTCACGCTCCAGGATGGAAGACAACCGCACGTCCATCAAACCACCGCTGCGGGTCACCATCTGGTACGAGATGTTGTCGACACGCCCAGACTGGAAAAACGCCGGCAACACGACGCTCAGCGCGTGTTCACGCGAGGCGCTGCTGAGAAAGTCGGCCGATGGGCGACCGATGACTTCATCACGCGAGTAGCCCAACTTGGCCAACCAGGTATCGCTGACCGACAACAGGCGTCCCTTGGCATCGATGGAGTGCAGCATCGCCGGCGTGGCCTCGTACAGGCGGCGCAGGCGGTCCTCGTTCAGCGACAACTGCGCCAGCAGCGCGTGATGCCGCGTCACGTCCTCGGCAGAGCCCACATAACCCGTGACGGCTCCATCGGCGCCGCAGACAGCACGCGCGCGCGAATCGACACGATGCACCTTCCCGCTGGGAAGCAGCACGTTGAACTGGAGGTTGAATTCGCGCCCCTTGGCGACGCAGCGACTCCACTCGGCCTGAACACGCGTCGCGTCATCGGGATGAAGGGTTCGCGCCCACCCGCAGCCCAGGCTGTCCTCCAGCGACATGCCGAAAATTTCCTGCCAGCGCTCGTTGGTGTAGCAGCAGGCACCTGCAGCGTCCGTGTAGTAGATGCCCAGCGGCGAGCTGTCGCTGAGCGTGCGGAAACGCTGCTCGCTCTCGGCCAGCTGGTCCAGCGTTTGCTGTGCGCCATGGATGGCCTGGCGTGCATCGAGTGCCTGCGAAGCCACCTGGGCCAGGCAGCGCAGCAGCTCGCGCTGCGTTTCATCGAGGTGGCGCGGTTGTCGGTCGATCACGCACAGCGCACCCACGCACAGGCCGTTGGCCAGTCGCAGCGGTGCCCCTGCATAGAAGCGGATGCCCGGCTCGCCGGTGACCAGCGGATTTTCCGAGAAACGGGGATCGCAAGCGGCGTCGGCGACCTCGAACAGGTCGTCGCACAGGATGGAGTACGAGCACAGGCCGATGCCTCGGGGTACCTCGGTCACGCCGGGCAGGCCTTCGCTGGACTTCAGCCACTGCCGGTCCCGGTCCGCCAGGCTGATCAGCGCGATCGGCGTTCCGCACAGCAAGGCAGCCGCGCGGGTCAGCGCGTCGAACTCCGGCTCGGGAGCGGTGTCCAGAATTTCCAGCGCATGCAAGGCCGCCAGACAGGCGGCCTCGTTGTCACGCTCTCGGGCTGATTGCACGGGGCTTCCTCACTTGGAATTCGATACCTTGAAAGCCGCCACCGACTCGACAAGTTCGCGGGCTTGCTTGCTCATGCTTTCGGTGGCCGCAGCGCTCTGCTCGATCAGCGCAGCGTTCTGCTGGGTGGCCTGATCCATGTGGGACACCGCCTCGCCCAACTGGCTGATGCCGGTGCTTTGTTCCGAGGTCGCGGCGCTGATCTCGGCGACGATGTCCGTCACGCGTCGAATGGCGCTGACGATCTCCTGCATCGTCTTGCCGGCCTCGTCGACCAGCACGGTGCCTGCTTCCACCCGCTCGACGCTTGCATGCACCAGCGTTCGCACCTCGCGGGCTGCTTCGGCGCTGCGGTGCGCCAGGCTGCGCACCTCGCCGGCCACCACCGCGAAGCCGCGGCCCTGCTCTCCCGCACGTGCAGCTTCCACGGCGGCATTGAGCGCCAGGATGTTGGTCTGGAAGGCAATGCCATCGATCACGCCGATGATCTCGGCGATCTTCTTCGAACTGTCGTTGATCCCCGAGATCGTGGCGATCACCTGCCCCATCACATCGCCGCCCTTGACGGCGACCGCAGAGGCGCCCGATGCCAGCTGGTTCGCCTGCCGGGCGTTGTCGGCGTTGGTTCGAACCGTCGAACCCAGCTGCTCCATGGTCGCCGCCGTCTGCTGCAATGAACTGGCCTGCTGCTCGGTGCGGTTGGAGAAATCGAGGTTGCCCACGGCGATTTCCTTGCTCGCCATGGCCATGGTCTCCGCATTGGCCTTGACGCCGAGAACGATGCGCGAGAAGTTGGTCTGCATGCCGGCCATCGATTGCAGCAGTTGCACGGTCTCGTCGTTGCCGCTCGGAGTGATGTCGGACGTCAGGTCGCCCTGCGCCAGCTGACCGGCAACCTCGACCGCATGCGCCATCGGTCGCGTCATGTTGCGAGCCAGGGCCAGTGCCGCAGCCACGATCAATGCCGCCCCCAACAGCAGCGAAGCAATGACGAGCGCCTGCGTCCGCTGGACATTCGATTGGGCGTCGGCAATGACGCCGGCGCCGTTCTTTTCGATCGATTCGGACAAAGCCGCCATGCGCTCCTCGAGTTCACTGAACGCAGCTTGAAACGCTGGAAGTTCGCCCTTGGCCTGCCCAAGATCCACGGCAGCGGCGCTGATGACATGCGCAGCAGCGTCGAGGTATTTCTTGACCAGCGGCACGACCGCAACCAACGCGCTGCGGCTTTCGGCGGTGAGCGACATCGCGGCCAGTGTCGACAGCGCCTCGTCGAACGTCTTCGTGTGATCCGCGAGCCCGGCCTTGGCTTCGGCAATTTGCGCCGCGTTCTTGTCCAGCGCGCCGAGGTAGGCCAGCTGCGCATCGCCGCGAACGGCGTCGTGCATCATGTCCGCGTTCTGGCTGGTCTGCAGCGCGCTGCCGGCCTGGATCGCCCCGTCGATGGAACCGCCGAGTCGAGAGACACCCAGCAGCCCGATGCCGCCAGAGATCGACGCCAGCGTGGCCCCGAACAGCCCAAGGACCAGGATTTGAGTTCGGAGCTTCATGGGTTTGCCTTTCGAGCTGGTCAGAAAGAGATGCCGTACCAGCCGAAGCCGATGGTCCACAGCGTGGCCGGCGAGCCGGACTCGCGACTCGCGGTGAGGTCGAGACCGAAGACGTCCTTGATGAGCCACACGCGCCCGCCCAGGGTCTTGACGGTGCCGCCGAAGACTCTGGAATGGGTGTTGGCATCCACCTCGGCGAACAGGAAGAACTGCTCATGAGGCGTCCACATGACTGCCGTGCTCAGGGCACCGGCGGTGTAGTGGCTCTGGCGGTTATGCACCGGGCCCAGATTGGCATGCAGCATCCATTCGTCGTTCAGCATCAGCGTCGCCAAGCCCAGCACGGAGGCTTCGGAGTCGCGCCAGTCGCGACGCACCGGATGTTCGAAACCGACATGGAACTTGAGTCCGAGGTTCAGCTTGCCGGCAGCGGTTTCATGCGACCACGCCTCGGGAACCCACTTCAGCGCGAGGCCGGATTCGCCGCGAATCTCGTCGCGCGGATGCGGATGCGTGTAGTCGACGCCCAGCTCGATGCCCTTGGCGACGCCGCAGGCCAGGCCCGCGACCAGCGCGCGCTCGCTGCCGGTGCGCTCGTTCCAGCCCTCGATCAGGCAGGTACCCCGATCCGCCGTGGCCGCGTCATCGGTCCCCAGCGGGCGGCCCGCCCAGGCATGCGACGCGACGACGGTCAGAAGCATCAGCGCGATGCGATGGGGTGTGATACGCACAGGGGTCCTTCAATGGCCTATGGCTCGGTATCGACAACGCAGGGTCAATACTTGAGGCATCCCCGGACGGCGCCCGTCAGGTCGCCCAGCCGGTGTCCTCGATCGGTGGGCATTCCAGCAGCCGCGACTGCAGCCAGGCGGTCACCGTCGCAGCGTCGACGGGCTTGGCGTACAGGAAGCCCTGCAGCGACGTGCAGCCCATCGCGCCGAGCATGCTGGCCTGGGCCTCGGTTTCGACACCCTCGGCCACGACGCGCAGCCGCAGGCTTCTCGACATGGCGACGATCGCCCTCGCCAGTTCGCGGTCGTCGGGGTCGGTTTCGAGATCGCGAACGAACGAACGATCGATCTTGACGCTGTCGACCGGAAAGCGCTTCAGGTGACTGAGGCTCGAATAGCCGGTACCGAAATCGTCGATGGAAATCCGGATGCCGAGGGCCTTGATCTGCTTGAGGATGTCCAGCGTGGCATCGGGGTCGCGCATCAGTGTCGACTCGGTGATCTCGAAGGCGAGTTGCCCGCCATCGACCCCGGCCGATCGCAGCGCCTCGGCCACCATGTCGACGAAGCCGGCTTCGGCCAGCTGCACGGGAGAGACGTTCACCGCGATGGTGATCTGGCCGAGCGCGCTGCCGCGCCACGCGCGCAGCAGCTCACAGGCCTGTCGCAGCATGTCGGCCCCCAGCGCCACGATCAGCCCGCTTTCCTCGGCCACCGTGATGAAGACGAACGGGCCCTGCAGGCCGTGATCGGGACGGTCCCAGCGCGCAAGCGCCTCCAGCGCCACCGGCAACCCGCTGACCGCATCGGTGATGGGCTGAAAGTGCGCGACGAACTGACCTTCGGCCAATCCGCGGCGCATGTCGGCTTCGAGACGCAGCCGCGCCGAGGCGGCCTGGTCGACCGACTTCGAGAAGAACTGGTAGCGGTTGCGCCCTTCGCGCTTGGAGCGGTACATCGCCGCGTCGGCGTGCTTCATCAGCGTCTCGGGGTCCTCGCCATCGCCCGGAAAGACCGCGATGCCCAGGCTGATGCCGACACGGACCTCGGTGCCCTGCAGCAAACACGGCACAGCCACCTCGCGCAGGACCTTCTTGGCGACCTCGCCGACATCGTCGGGGCCGGTGATGTCCGACAGCAGCATCACGAATTCGTCACCCCCGAGTCGGCACACGGTGTCGCTGCCGCGCAGCGTGCCGACCAGCCGCTTGGCGATGGTCTTCAGCAGGTCATCGCCGACAGCATGGCCGAGCGAATCGTTGACGTGCTTGAAGTGATCGAGGTCCATGAAGACGACCGCGAACCGGCTGCGATGCCGCAGTCCGAACTGGCAAGCCTGATGCACCCGGTCCTGAAACAGCACCCGGTTGGGCAGATCGGTCAGGCTGTCGTGGTGGGCCAGGTAAGCCAGACGCTGCGACAGCGCACGCGACTCGGTGACGTCCTGGAAGACCAGCACCGCGCCGATCAGCTTCTGGTCCTTTCCGACGATCGGGGCGACCGAGTTCTGGACCCCGTACTCCTTGCCCTGCCGATCCCGAAGCGTCGCGCTTTGCGGGACACCGGCCATGCGCTTGCCACGCAGGCAGTTCTCGATCGAGCTCGAGAGCGCCTCGTGGGTGTCCGGGTCGAACAGGTGGACCACCTCGCCGAAAGCGCGGCCCCGGGCCTCTTGCAGGGAACAGCCGACCAACTGCTCGGCTACTGGATTCATGTAGGTGATGCGCCCGTGCTCGTCGGTGGTCACCACCCCGTCACCGATCGAATGCAGCGTCACCTCGATGCGTTCCTTCTCGGCGGCGAGTTCGGCGGCCAGGCGCTTCTGCTCGGTCGTTTCCTGAAGCACCGACAGCGTGCGCAGCGGACGGCCGGAAGCGTCGCGCTGCCAGACCGCCGACAACTGGACATCCAGCACCTCACCGCTTTTCGTGACCATCTGGTAGTCGATATCGCGCAGGAATCCGTCTGCCCTGAACCTCGGTATCACCGACTCTTCCGCATGCCGTCGCGATTCGGGTGTCAGGAAATCGGTGGAGAGACGGCCCAGCACTTCCGAACGCTGGTAGCCCAACCTGTCCAGCCAGGCGTCGTTGACGCTGACGAGATTCGTGTCGACATCGACCGAATGCATCATCACCGGCGTCTTCTCGTACAGGTTGCGGAAATCCTCCTCGCGCCGGGCGATTTCGATCACGCCGAGCTGGATGCGCTCGAAGGTCGCGGCAAGCAACAGTGGCGGCAGCAACACCAGCACCAGCGGCAGATAGAACTGCCATGAGTTGTCGGATCGGATGACCATCAACGGCTGGTGGTCGCCGGTCGCGATCAGCACACCCAACGACACCGAGCACAGCAGCACGCCCAGCGACGCACCGGCAAACCGCCCGAGCGATGCGACCAGCACCAGCGCAATCGAGATGTAGACATACGGGTACGGGAGCGTCGTCGGAGCCCACAGCGAGACGGCCACGACCAGGGCAAGGGCCAACAGGACCGCAGGCCGCCGAAGTTCGAGACCGATCGGCCGCCACCCGCGAGCCAACAGCAGCAAGCCCAGGGGGAGCACCGCCACGCTGCCGATCGAGCTGCCTTCGAACCACGACACCCACAGTGGTTCGAAAGCGCCCACGCCACTGGAAGACAGCAACACAGCAGCCAGCAGCGCACCGAAGAACGCCGGAATCACACCGCCCAACAGCAATGATTTCAGCAACTCGGCCGCCTGGCTGACGCACTGAGCCGGCACGCAGTAACGGCGCAGCAGCAGTCCACCGAGCACGATCTCGAAGGTGTTGGCCGGGATGCAGAGCAGCGACCACAGCATCGGTTCGCCGAACGCCTGCCCCGCCGCCAGGCCGCCCAGCGCCATCGCGCCGAGCAGGATCGCCCAATCCTTGCCGGGCTTCGACTGAAGCACCGTCATCGCCATCGCATTGGCACACCAGAGCATCGCGATGGTGCCGCCGCGGCGCGACAGCAAGATGGAAACCGCTGCAAACGCGAAGTAAAGGCAGCCGACGACCAGCGCCGACGCGACCCGCGACTCGGGCAGACACGCGCGCGGGCGCAGGTCGCGATCCGTTGATGTGTCGAAATAAACGGCGTCGCCGAGCGGGTCAGGCTCGGTTGTCACGTGGGTCATCGAACGTTTGCCTTCTTCATCGAAAAAACTCCAGCGGCCGCTCATCTGCGACCGGCCGGGAAAGAGCACGGTGCGATCGGGTCGCGGCCAGATTCTGGTTTCGCAGACGAACTCTCTTGGATTCTGGTGCGCGTTCGTCCCAGCCGACACCTGAAAAAGCAGTCAAAACAGGGCCTGTCATCGATCTGCCGGGCTCAAGGGCCCGGACCGGGTGAATCCGACGGGCAGGATCGCCGGATTGACGAGCATCAAGGGGCATCCGCGCAACCTGGATAGGCTGCGGCATGCGTCCGCCGTTCGCTTCCACCCGCTACGCGACGCTGAGCCGTTGCCAGCGTGTCGAATGGGTTGCGCTGGTGGCGACCATCCCGGCTTTCTACATGGCCATGCTGTCGGTGCACCGGCCGATCACCATGCTGCTGTACGGGCTGGCCTGTGGCGCGAGCGCGTTCGTGATCTGGCGCGAAGCCGGCCAGGCGTGGCGGACGGCATCTCGAAGCAGCATCTACGCCCACCATCAACTGGGCCTGCTGCTGGCCAGCGCCCTGCTGCTGTCGGCCGCCCTGCCCGCCGGAGAGTCCATGGACGTGCTGGGCGTGCGTCTCGCCACGGCCGTGCTGGTGTTGATGCGCCTGGGTGAGTCGCTGCAGCCGCGGCTCTGGCGTGGCGGCCTGCCCTACCTGCTGACGCTGGCAATCGGCGTGCTCGGCCTGTGCGGACTGGGCTTCTGGTTGCTGGAGCCACGCGCGCAGACCTTCGGCGACGGTCTGTGGCTGGCGTTCACCACGGCGGCAACGGTCGGCTACGGCGACATCGTGCCCAGCACCCCGGAAGCCAAGATCTTCGCGGTGTTCGTGGTGCTGATGGGATTTGCGGTGCTGTCGACGGTCACCGCATCGATCGCCGCCAAGTGGGTGCAGTCCGAGGAACGGCGGATCGAACGCGAGATCCTCCACGACCTGCATCTGGAGTTGAAGACCATCCGCGATGAACTGACCCTGCTGCGCGACGAGCAGCGAGCACGGGTCGAGCCCCACGATGGAGCAAGCACGAAGGCTTGAGACGGACTCCAGCACACCCGGATCGATCGGTTCGTTGCGCTGCGTCAACCTTCGCGCAACGGGCGTTTTCAACAATGCAGACTGCTTCACGAACCCACTGGGAGAAGGCTCATGTCATCCGCCCGAACGATGTTCACCCTGCTGGCAGGCGCTCTGCTCGCGTGTGGCGCCACACGTGCCCAGGACACACCGACCGATCAGGATGTCGTGCGCCGTGCGATCCACGTCTGCGCCTCCTGTCATGGCGAGGAAGGCCGCAGCAAGACGCCGGCGATTCCGTCGCTCGCGGGGCAGAAGCGCGACTACTTGATCGCGCAGCTGAAGGATTTCCGATCGCAGACGCGGGCCGAGGCCGGCACCCGCGCCTACATGTGGGGCATCTCGGCGCTGCTGGACAACCCGACGATCTTCGGTCTGTCCGAGTACTACGCCGTGCAGGCGCCTGCACCGGGACACTCGGGGACCCCGTCGCTGATTGCAATCGGTCGCAAGATCTACACCGACGGAATTTCCGATCGGGGCGTGCGCGCCTGCGCGTCGTGCCATGGCGACTCGGCCGAGGGAACCGCCGGCTTTCCGCGACTGGCAGGACAGCATGCGACGTACCTGCATGCTCAGCTGAAGTCGTTCGGCAGCAAGCTGCGACCCCACGGGGTCGTCATGCAGGTCGAGACCTCGTTCCTGAAGCCCAGCGAGATGCGTGCGGTGGCGGAGTACCTGCAGTCACTCTGAGCGGCAGCGCGAAAAGCCGGTCGAACCGCAGACGCCTGGAACGGCTGAATTGCGACCCGAGCCGGCGGCTCGAACTTCGTGCCCCGGCGTGTTTCGCCGGATCACGGTCGTGCGGCTCACTGCATCACGCGGCGGTATTGCGGAGATCCGAAATCGTTGCTGTTCTCGGCCAGTTCACCGGTGCTGCGGGCACGCACGTATTCGTTGAGGACATCGGCGCGCGTCAATGACGATGCGGTCTGCACCGTGCGGACTGCGGTGGCGAATCCGCTCACGTCGTTCAATTCGCCAGCCTGCCTGGCGCGTGCGTACTCGGCCTGCACTTCAGCGCGGGTCAGGCCCGAGGCCGTCGGCGCCTTCACTCCATAGACGGTTTCATAGCCAGTGATCGGCACTTCGCCGGCAGCGCGGGCCCGGACGTATTCGGCGGTGACTTCGGCGCGGGTCAGCGTGGACGCCGGCGCGGCAGCGAAAGCCGCAGACGAAGCGAGCAGCGAGAGCGAGGTCAGGAGGAGTGCGTTGAACTTGTTCATGATGTTTCCTTGAGAAGCTATTGAAGGGCTGAATGAATGGCAGCGTGTTGTGCACTGCTGTCCTGAATGAGTCAGTCATCCAGGGCTTTCCCTTACGCATTTCGACCGGTCCGGCGACATCACATTTTTGTGATGGATGTAAGCGGCTTCGGTCCCCCGCTGCATTGCAGGCCGAGGGCGCGGCGCGTAAGCAGACGTAAAGCCCGGGCCGCACACCGAACGTGTGTCACCGTGGGGCGGTCAAGAGACGTTGTGTAGTCACGAACCTTCTGTTCCCGAAAGAAAACATGAAAACAATCATTGCGCTGGCACTGGCCGCCGCCGCCATCGGACCCGCCGTTGCAGACACCCGTGTCGGCATCTCGATCGGCATCAACCAACCCGGCGTCTACGGACGCATCGACATCGGCGACATGCCGCGCCCGGCGCTGGTCTACGCGCAGCCGGTCATCATTGCCCCACCGCCGGTCGTGTACGAGCGACGGCCGATCTACCTGTACGTGCCGCCGGTTCATCAGCAGGACTGGCGCCGCTACTGCGGCCGCTACAACGCCTGCGGCCAGCCGGTGTATTTCGTGCGGGACGAGTGGGTGCGCGAGCGCTACCAGCAGGAGCATCCGGGCTGGGATCGCGGTCGCCATCGCGGTTGGGACAACCACAACGACAACCGCGGGAACGATCGCCGTGCCGACCGAAGGGATGATCGTCGGGACGACCGCCGCGACGACGACCGCGGAAATGGAAACAGCCATGGCAACGGCCGTGGACGGGACCACTGACCCGGATTCAGGTCCCTCGCCTCTTGCCTCGTTGAACCGCAGCAAGAGGCGGCAACTTCAGCGTCGCCATCACAGCCGGCAACGCAACCCGAGGTCAGAGGTACAGCACAACAACTTCTGACACCACACCTTCCCAGACCACGGGAATCGCGATCAGGGCATCCGATCCGCTGGTGGCTGCTGCGGCAGCCGGGGGGCCCTGCTCGGCCGAGGGCTGCGCGTTGATGACCGGAACACCGCGCGTCCATGCGTTCACGATCGAACTCGTCGAGGCCTCATCGTCCACAGGGATCGGCAGCCTGGCAGCCACCGTCGATCGGCCGCCATGCAGTTCGCTGAAGGCAAAGTCGCGGTTGAGCTGCGTCCTTGCGTCATCCGGTATCCAGCGCTCGATGCGGCGGGCCAGCGGCAAGCCGGCACCGGCAAGAAAGGTGACGACGTGGCCATCATCGATCCGTGAACCCACCGGAATCGCCAGTCCCCGCTGCAGCCCGGCCTCGGCGGCCGACTCCGAGCGCAGGAACCGGCCGGGCACCGAGGCCAGATCCTCGATGAACACCGTCGCACCCTGCTGCCAGGCCAGCCCCGGCAAGCCGATGCCGCGCGGCAGGTATGTTTCGCGCGAGAGCGCCTCGAAGCCCTGCGCACCAGCACCGTACGCCCCATCGGCGAGCGTCATGTCGCTGGTGACCCGCGCGTTGTGGTGCCAGAGCTCCAGCGCGCTGATCTGCGCAGGGTCATGGCTGCAGAACAGCACCAGCACGCCGCTGATCCTTTCGCCCGCGAAATACGGCAAGGCGACCGCGCAGGTGTAGCCGGCACTTTGAGCCGCGTCGGAGCGCCGGAAGCCAACGCCCGACAGATCGCGCAGCAGGATCGGGCGACCTTCGTCCCAGGCCCGCCCGGGCAGGCCCTCACCTCGGCCGAAACACATCGAACGGCTGAGAACCTCGAAGCGCTTCGCCTGGCCGAAGGCCCCGCAGTCGAAGTCGAGCAGCGATCCGTCGCTGGACGGCAGCCAGAGTTCTGCGGCTTGGATGAAGGTGGATGGCATGGGCAGTTCGGATGGGGAGGGGGCTGCACACCATGCGCAAGTTGCGGGCCACCATCACCAGCCGCCGACCGTCGGGTCAAGTCGGCGGCGCCTGTGACTCGCTGTTGCGCGCCGGCTCGGCATACCGCTTCGCAGGCGGCACCAGTTTCGGCTCGGCCGGATCGCCCAGGTAGTGCGGCGACATGATCTGCACGCCGTGTTCGTTGAACACATCCTGGATGTTCGCGTGCAGCGTGCTCAGCACCTCGGCACGCGGCCGCGGCTCGCTCGGGACGGCCTGGCAGACCAGCCGGTACTCGGGGTAGAAATCCGACAACGCAGTCTGGAAGACACGCGGCGCCGGCTGGGCCAGCACACCCGGCGTTCGGCGGGCCGCCTCGATGAGCATGGACTCGACCTGACGCCAGGGCGTGTCGTAGCCGATGGTCACAACGGTGTCGACCACGTACCCGACACCGTGGACCGCGCGCGAGTAGTTCTTGCTGACGCTGCCGAGCACCAGCGAATTGGGAAACGTCAGCTCCTCGCCCAGACCGGTGCGCACACGGGTGATGAACGCACCCATCTCGGTGATGGTGCCCTCGTGTTCGTTGATGCGCACGTACTCGCCGACGCGCAGCGTGCGTGAATACATCAGCACCAGCCCGCTCGCGGCCTGACCGAACAAGCTGGATCCGCCCAGCGTGACCATCAGGCCGAGCAACAGCGACACGCCCTTGAATGCCTCACTTTGAGCGCCCGGCAGGTACGGATAGGCCATGACCGCCGCGAACACCCACACCCCGATGTTGAACAGCCGCCGCGTCGGCCCGGCGGTGTCCGCGTCGAGCCAGCCGCGCTGCTGACTGTCGTTGGCGGCCAGCCGATGAAAGAACGGGCGGAACATCGCGATCACGCCGCGTGCGATCAGGAAGATGACCAGCGCGACGACCAGGTCGGGCAGCGCACCGAGCACCCCCTGACCGACCCGCGCGGCCACGCCGAACAAGTAGGCCGTGAGCCCCTCGCCCCACGGCCGGGTGTACGGGAACTGCCGCAGCACGTAGCTGAGCCATTCGTAGGCCAGCGCCAGCGCGACCAACCACCACAGCGCGCTCACTCCCAGCCGGACAACCGACACCAGGCGCTCGGTGTGCAGCAACTCGGTTCCCGCCAGGCGCACGCCGGCCGCAGTTTGCGCGACCCGCCGCGCCAGCCGCACGGTGGCCCAACGCCGCGCGCGCCACGCGGGAACAGCGATGGCAGCGGCGATCAGGGTCGCCAGCAGGCTGCGGCCCGCGCCATGCAGCAGACGCTGGGTGTCTCGACCCTCGCGGGTTTCGGAAAGCACCTGCGCCAATGCGTCGCGTGCGGCAGCACTGGCCTGCGCCAGCGTCTGCCCGCGCAACGCATCGACGTCGTCCGGCGTCAGCACCAGCGCCAGTTCGCCGTCGACCATCAGCACATGGCCCAGCGGCTCGACCTGGATCGTGACCGCCCCCTGCACCGCGCGGTCGAGCAGCTCGCGCAGGATCGCCTCGGTGCGCTGGGCCCGACGCTCGGGTGCGACGCCGAGATAGGGGGCGCGAAAGACCGTGATGGTCCGGTTGAGGACCATCACCGCCGCTTCCGCAGCCGCGGTGGCCTGCGAAGTGACAGGCACGGTGGCCGGCTGCGCATCGGTCGGGGGCTGCGCCATCGACCCCTGTGCGATCAACCACAGGAGCACCACCAGCACCAGTTGCCGGAAGGTCATCGCGAAGCGCGATGGCAACGGTCGACGTGTCATGCAGCGCCCGCCCGAATCACAACTGACGGATCTGATGCAGTGCCGAAGGCACGGGCCAGCCCGCCTCCTGGCACACCTTGACGATCGCTTCGTTGGTGTCGAAGTACACCTGCCAGTAATGGTCGGTGTGGGTGTACGGCCGCACCGCGATCTGCGGGCCTTCGAGTTTGAAGTCGAGCAGGTTGACCTCGGGCGGCATCTCCTTCGAGACGTTGGGGATCAGCGCCACGGCGGCCTTGAAGCGGGCGATCGCATCCAGCGCATCGACGCCGTTGGCCAGCTGCGCGACCCGTTCGACGCGACGCACCGGCAGCACCGAGAAGTTCTGGATCGTGTCGCCGAAAATCTTGCCGTTGCCGACGATCGTCATCACGTTGTCCGGCGTCACGATGGTCGTGCCGAACAGGCCGAGCTCGTGCACCGTGCCGACGATGCCGCCGATGCTGACGAAATCGCCGACCTTGAACGGCCGCAGGATCAGCATGAACGCGCCCGCGGCGAAGTTGCCCAGCAAGCCGCTCCATGCCGCGCCGATCGCCACGCCCGCACCGGCCAGCATCGCGGCGAAGGACGTCGTCTGGATGCCGAAATAGCCCAGGATGCCGAGCACCAACGCGATGTTCAGCGCGATCGCGATGATCGAGCCGAGGTACTTGGTCAGCGTCGGATCGACGTGATTGCGGTTCATCGCCGCCTGCATCAGCCCGATCACCCGACCGATCATCCAGCGGCCGATGATCCAGAACGAAATCGCCGCAAGCACCTTCAGCCCGACATCGATGGCCGTGGTGCCCAGGAACGTTTGTATCGCTTCCATGTTCATGAACAGATCCCTCTCAGATTGCAGTAAGTTCATCGGCCACCGTGGCCGGCGCATCTTCACCGCCCACGGTTGTAGCCGATCTCGGCGACCCGCCCAAGGCCCGAGCGCGCAGTGCAACTGCTGCTTCTGCGACTCGACAGGATCAGCGCATGGACATCGCCGAACGGCTGCGTTCGATGACGGGCTGACGGCGAACCGTGGAGCACCGTACGGCAATGTTCAAGGACTCAGGCGGCGGCGCTGAAGGTCGGTGCGTGCGAGTGGTTGGCCGCCGTCTGGCCGTAGGACTTGATCAGCAGGCTGGCGATCGACGACAGGTCCAGGCTCTGTTGCCGGCTCGATGACGAGTCCGCGCTGGTCGACGAGTCGCCTGTCGAACCATTCGAGGCGCTGCCCGTGCTCTGCGACGAAACCACCGAGTCGACCGCCGCCTCGAGCTGGCTCTTGAAGTTGTCGGCCTCACTCGTGCTGACCGACTTATCGCCGTCGGCGTCCATGGCCGACACCAGTGCATCCATCAAAGCCTTGAGATCGCCGGCCGCCTGCTCTTGTGCCGACACGACGCCATCACCATCGGTGTCGAGCGGGTCGTTGCCCTGCGTGCTCGAACTGCTCGCGCTGCTTGACGCGGAGTCCGAAGGCGGAGGCGGCCCACCGCCCCCGGGAGGAGGCCCGCCGCTGCCGTCGGCACGCTGCTGCGCGAAATCCATGGTCGACGACGGGGCCGGCATCAGGCTCTTCATGCCGGCGTCAAGCTCGTCCTTGCTCAGGCTGCCGTTGCCGTCGCTGTCCATCTTGCCGAGCAGGTCGGTGGCGCTGCCCACCGAGTTGCCGCTCTTCTCGGCGATGTGGTCGAGCAGGCCCTGCAGCTCGCTCGTTTCGACGCTGCCGCTGCCGTCGCTGTCGACTTTCGCGAACATCTTGTCCTTCATCGCGCTGGCGCGCGCACTGCTGAGGTCGGACCAGGCGCTGCTCGCGCCGCCGACCGAACTGATGGTGCTCATCGTGTTTCCTTTCGGGTGTGGGAGGAATTGCCACTCGACATCGTCAAGACAGTGGGTGGCGATTCGATTCTTGAGGGCGCCCGTCTCGCCACGATGTCCGCTCTGTATCGAGGTCGATACGAAGGGGCCGTGAAGCCGCCGAACTGGCGTGCAAACGCGGGGCTGTTCGAGCGCTCCCGGGCGCTACGCCTGCCTAAGCTGTATCGCGGAGACCCACGCATGACACACGCCCCCCGCATCCTGATCGTCGACGACGACCCCGGCATCACCGACCTGCTGCGCGACTACCTCGCACGTTTCGGTTTCGAGACGCACAGCGCTGCCAACGGCGTCGAGATGCAGGGTCAGCTCGACCGCCACCGCATCGACCTCGTCGTGCTCGATTTGATGCTGCCGGGCATCGACGGACTGACGCTCGCGCACGCGCTGCGTGCCAGTTCGCGCATCCCGATCATCATGCTGACCGCGCGCGGCAACCCGACCGACCGCGTGGTCGGCCTCGAGATGGGCGCCGACGACTACATGAGCAAACCCTTCGAGCCGCGCGAGCTCGTCGCGCGCATCAAGACCGTGCTGCGCCGCGCCGCAGCGCCCCGCGCCGACGCCCCCGAATCGGCGTCCGGCGACGTGGTTCGCTTCGACGGCTGGCAGCTCGAACGTGGCGAACGCCGCCTCACGTCGCCGAAGGGCCTGGTGGTGCCGCTGTCGAACGCCGAGTACCAGTTGCTGTCGACCTTCCTGAAAGCGCCGCGCCGCGTGGTGAGCCGCGACCAGTTGATGACGCAGGCCCGCGGTCGCTCGATGGAATCCTTCGATCGCAGCATCGACCTGCTGGTGTCGCGTCTGCGCCAGAAACTGTTCGACGACTCGGGCGCCGCCGCGCTGATCAAGACCGTGCGCGGTGCCGGCTACGTGTTCGACGCGCAGTCGGTGCAAGGTGCGGCCACGTGGCGGCATTGACGACCGCACCGATGGCGGCAACGCTGCAACGCCTGCTGCCGGCCACGCTGTTCGGCCGGCTCGCGCTGCTGCTGCTGGCCTTCGTTCTGGTCAGCCACGTGCTCGCGCTGTCGGTGATGTTCGGGCTGGTTCCGCCCCCGCCGCCTTCGCCCGGTTTTCCGCCGCGCGCGGGGCCGCCGCCGATGATGCATGTCGGGTTGCTGCTCGACATCGGCGTGCGCCTGGGCGCGCTGACGCTGGCCGCGTGGATCGCCGCGAGCTGGCTGTCGCGTCCGATGAAGCGTCTGGCCGCCGCCGCGCATGACGTTGGTCGCAACATCGGTGGCGATCGCGCAGGCGCGTCATGTTCCCATCTTGTCGAGGAAGGTCCGCTCGAATGCCGTGAAGCCGCGCGCGTGTTCAACCGCATGCAGGCGCAGATCCGTCAGCAGTTCGACGAGCGCGACCGCTTTGTCGCTGCGGTGTCGCACGACCTGCGCACGCCGCTGACCCGTCTGCGACTGCGCGCCGAAAGCCTGGCCGATGCAGGACAACAGGCGCAATTCCGTCAGGACATCGGCGAGATGGACCAGATGATCAGCGCCACGCTCGACTACCTGCGCGGTGCCGCAACCGCCGAAGCGACCGTGCGACTCGATGTGCAGGCGCTCGCCGAGAGCCTGGCCGAAGATCAGCAAGCCTGCGGTCACGAGGTGCGATGCGTCGGCCGCGCGGCGCCGCTGCCGGCACAGGCCTCGGCGCTGCGGCGCTGCCTGTGCAACCTGGTCGACAACGCGGTGCGATATGGCGGCTCGGCACACCTGCAGCTGATCGATTCGGCCACCGATCTGCGCATCGAGGTGCGCGACCACGGGCCCGGCATCGCCCCGGACGAACTCGACAAGGTGCTCGCGCCTTTCTATCGCATCGAGGGTTCACGCAATCGACAGCACGGCGGGGTCGGCCTGGGCCTGTCGATCGCTCACGACATCGCCCGCCAGCACGGAGGTACGCTGACGCTGCGCAACGCCGGCGACGGCGGACTGATCGCCACGCTGTCGCTGCCACGCTGAGCAGGCGCTGCGTTCAGGGTCGCATCCCCGGGATTCGAGCGCCGCCGGCGCGCTGCTTCGTTAGGATCGACCGATGAACATCGATGCCCATGCGCTGCCGCCTGTCGCCCGCTGGCCCGTGCCCGGCCTGCCGTTGTGGAGCATCGCCGTGCCACTGCTGGCGGTGATGACGCTGGCACTGACCTGGGGAGTCGCGCTCGGCCTGGTGCTCGTCGCGTTGCTGACGGCAGCGCTGCTCCTGGCCGTTCTCTGCGCGATCCACCATGCCGAGGTCGTCGCCCACCGCGTCGGCGAGCCCTACGGCACGCTGGTGCTGGCGGTGGCGGTGACGATCATCGAGGTGGCGCTGATCGTCTCGCTGATGCGGGCAGGCGGCGCCAGCGCAACCACGCTGGCGCTCGACAGCGTTTTCTCGGCGGTGATGATCGTGTGTAACGGTGTCGTCGGCCTGTGCCTGGTGGTCGGCGGTCTGCGTCACGGCGTGCTGGCATTCCGGGTCGAAGGCACCAGCCCGGCACTTGCCTCGCTCAGTGCACTGGCGGGCCTGGCGCTGGTGCTGCCCAGCTTCACCACCACCACCGCCGGCCCCACCTACAGCGGCTCGCAGCTCGCATTTGCCGGGATCACTTCGCTGGCGCTGTACGGCGTGTTCGTCTTCGTGCAGACGGTGCGCCACCGCGACTACTTCCTGCCGGTGGGCACCGACGACACGAAGGCGCACGCCCCGCCACCAGCCAACTGGATCGCCTGGATCAGCCTGGGGTTGCTGCTCGTTTCGCTGGTCGGCGTGGTCGGGCTGGCCAAGGCACTGGCGCCCGCTCTGGAAGCCGGGGTGGCCGCCGCCGGTGCGCCGAAGGCCGTGACCGGCGTGCTGATCGCGTTGATCGTGCTGCTGCCAGAAACCGGTGCGGCACTGCGCGCGGCACGCGGCAATCGCATGCAGAGCAGCCTGAACCTGGCCCTTGGGTCGGGCCTCGCGAGCATCGGTCTGACCATTCCCGTGGTCGCTGCGATGTCGCCGTGGTTTCCGTTTCCGCTGGTGCTCGGCCTGCGACCGATCGACATCGTTCTGCTGACGCTGACGCTGGTGGTGGGCACGCTGACGCTGGGCAGCGGCCGCGCCACCGTGATGCAGGGCGCGGTGCACCTCGTGCTGTTCGCTTCGTTCCTGTTCCTGACCGTCGTGCCCTGAAAGCCCGGTGCTGTCAGGCGGCTGGCGTCTTCCGGCCGACGTGTTCTGACAGCAGTCGAAGCTGCTCCTGCTGGATGTCGAGCAGTTCCTTCCACTGCGTCTCGCGCAGCAGATCGATTTTCTCGTGCAGCAGCATGATTTCGAGTTCAGCCTTCAGGTTGACCTCGTAGTCGTGCTCGACGGTGGCCCGGTCCTTCTCGGCCTGCCGGTTCTGCGACATCAGGATGATCGGCGCCTGGATCGCCGCCAGCATCGACAGGAACAGGTTGAGCAGGATGTACGGGTACGGATCGAACGTCGCGCCCCGGTAGATCAGCAGCAAGGCGTTGATGCCGACCCACACGAGCATCGTCATGGCGAACAACCCGACGAATGTCCAGGAGCCCCCGAAGGACGCCACCGCATCGGCTGCCCGCTGACCGAGGCTGGGCGCCACATCGTCGGTACTGGAAAGGTTGCGCGCGATGTGCGTGCGTCCCGCAATGGACCGCGTGACCTTCTTCGTGCGCTCGTCGAGCGAGGCATAGGGCACGCCGAGTAGCTTCGATGCAATGTCTTCGGGTAGGCGCATGGCGGCTGATTGTGCGCGTGACGACACGGCGCCCGGGTGTGCCAGCGAACAGACGGCGGTCGGTCAGGGCGGAGACGATCGATGCAAGGCGAGGTCCCCTCGTCGGATCGAAGGAGTTCTCCATGCACAAACTGAGCCTCTGGCACACGCACCCCATTCGGGGGCCGCTTTGCATCGCCGTCGCACTCGCCTGCACCTGTGTTCTGGCGGCACCGAAAATCGAATCGCCGGCCGATGCGCGCTACAAGCAGGAGCGCGCCGTGTGCCTGAGCGATCGCTCGCATCAGGATCGCACGACCTGCCTGCGCGAGGCCGACGCCGCGCACGCCGAAGCCCGACGCGGCGGGCTGGACGTGGACAGCGCACCGTACGCGGACAACGCCCGCCGACGCTGCGATCCCTTGCCCGACGCACAGCGTCAAGCGTGCCAGGCACGGATGCAGGGGCAAGGCAGCATCAGCGGCAGCGCCACGACGGGCGGCATCCTGCGAGAACTGTCGACGCCGCAGACCGATCCATTGCCTAGCCCGCGCTGACACGCAGGTCGCGGCACGAGTTCGTGTCCGACTGCACCGCTTCAGCGGCGAGCGGGGCCGGAGTGCCGGGCCCCTGCCCGATGCGCCCACTTGCGGGCTTCGCTGAACCACAGCACGACACTGGCCATGGCTGCGCAGCCCAGCCAATGCTCGATCGACAGTGGCGCGGTTCCGAAGGCGAGGTTGAGCACGCCGATGTGAACCACGGCCACCTGCAGCAGCGTTGACAGCGCGATGGCGCCCCACAGCCAGTGGTTCGCGAACAGGCCGCGAAACGCGCTGGCGTTCTCCGAACGTGCATTCAGGCAATTGAACAGTTGCGCGAACACCAGCACGGTGAAGCCTGCCGTGCGCGCCAGCGTCAGGTCGTGCGTGCCCTCGATCAGTCCGCCGGGCAGGCATGAGTCGATCGCCAGCAGACTCACCACCGCCATCACCAGCCCGACCTGCAGCACCCCCAGCCACATGCGCGCGTCGATCACCCGTTCGGTCCGCTTGCGTGGCGGACGGGCCATCACGTCGTCGGCGATCGGGTCCGCACCCATCGCCAGCGCCGGCCCGGCATCGGTGATGAGGTTGATCCACAGGATCTGCGTGGCCAGCAGCGGCAGCACGACGCTGCCTGATGCATCGGTGAGCCCGAGCACACCGGCACCGACAACGCCCAGGAAGACCGTCAGAACCTCGCCGAGGTTCGACGACAGCAGGTAGCGCAGGAACTTCTTGATGTTGTCGAGGATGCCGCGCCCTTCCCTCACGGCCAGGACGATGGTGTCGAAGTGGTCGTCCGCCAGGATCATGTCGGCGGCCTCCTTGGTCACCTCGGTGCCAGTGCGTCCCATCGCGATGCCGATGTCGGCGGCCTTCAACGCCGGCGCATCGTTCACCCCATCGCCCGTCATCGCGACGACGTTGCCTGCCGCCTGCAGCACCGCGACGATGCGCAGCTTGTGCTTCGGCGCCACGCGAGCGAAAACCGACGTGGTGCGCACCGCATCGGCCCAGGCCGCGTCGTCCAGCGCATCGAGATCGGTGCCGGTCAACGCGGTGGCATCGACGCCGACGATGCCGAGATCGCGGGCGATGCGCAGCGCGGTGCGCGGATGGTCGCCGGTGATCATCACCACGCGGATGCCGGCACGGTGCGCTTCGCCGATCGCCGCCGCCACCTCGGTGCGCGGCGGGTCGATGATGCCAACCGTGCCGACGTAGATCAGGTCGCGTTCGATCGAGGGCGCCGCGCTGCCGTCAGCCTGCGGTGCCTCGTGTGGATCGAGGGGGCGATACGCCACCGCCAGCGTGCGCAGCGCGGCGTCGCTCAGCGTGTCGACATCGTCCAGCACGCGCTGGCGCAGCGCATCGTCGAGCGGCACGGTCGCCTTGCCGACGCGAGCCCGCGTGCAGCGAGCCAGCAACACATCCGGCGCCCCCTTCGTGATCAGCACGGGCGCATCGTCCTGATCGTGGTCGGCTTCGATCGTCGACATCATCTTTCGATCCGACGTGAACGCGATCTCGGCGAGTCGCGTGAAGCGCCGTTTCCGGTGCTCGGTGGTGCCGAGCTTGCGCTCGGCGACCAGAAAGGCGGCTTCGGTCGGGTCGCCGTGGATCTCCCATTCACCCTCGCCGGTTTGACGCAGACCGGCGTTGCCGGCCAGACTGCCGCCGCTCAGCACCACCCGGGCCTCGTCGTGCACCGGGCCGGCTGTCAGGACGGCACCCTGATGCTCGACGCGGCCGTCGGGCGCATAGCCGACACCCGTGACGTGGCTGCCGCCGGACGCGGTCATCACGCGCACGATGGTCATCTCGGCACGGGTCAGCGTGCCGGTCTTGTCGGTGGCAATCACCGACGCAGAGCCGAGCGTCTCGACCGACGCCAGCTTCTTGACGATGGCGTTCTCGCGCGCCATCCGCTGCACGCCCATCGCCAGCACCACCGACAGGATCGCAGGCAACCCTTCGGGTACGGCCGCGACGGCCAGCGAAACCCCGAGCAGCAGCACCTCGATCACATCGGCCGCACTGCGGATGTCGGAGATCAGCAGGATCGTCACGATGACCACCCCGGCCACGATGAGCGCCGCCATGCCCAGGCGGCGACCGATGCGGGCGACCTCGTCCTGCAGCGGTGTCGGTGCGCCCCGGGTGGCGTCCATCAGGGCGGCGATCGAGCCGACCTCGGTGCGCATGCCGGTGGACGTCACCACCGCCCGAGCGCTGCCCTGCGCCACCGCCGTGCCCTTGAACACCATGTTCAGGCGATCGCCCAGCGGCAGGGGTGCCGGCAGCGTGGCCGCATCCTTCAGAACCGACTGGCTTTCGCCGGTCAGCGACGCTTCCATCACCTGCAAGGACGCCACCTGGATCAGCCGCGCGTCGGCGCCGACGGCATCGCCTTCGGCCAGCACCATCACGTCGCCGGGCACCAGTTCGGCACTCGGAATCCGCGACGGGTGGCCATCGCGCAAGACGGTGCAGGTGGTGGCCGTCATGCGGGCAAGTGCAGCCACGGCGCTGGCCGCCTTGGCTTCCTGCAGATAACCCAGAACCGCGTTGAGCACGACCACCAGCACGATGACGATCGCGTCGACCGGGCCTCCATGCCGCCCTTCGATGACCCAGGCGGCGAGCGCCACGGCGGCCGCACCGAGCAGCAGAAACACCAGCGGATCGTTGAACTGCGACAGCCACCGCCGCCAGGCCGGCAACCGGGCCATGGCACGCAATTCGTTGCGCCCGCACTGAGCAAGCCGCCTCGACGCCTCCGCATCCGTCAACCCATGATCGACATCGGCTTGCAGCGCGATGGCGACCTCCGTGGCCGCCGTCGTCGACGGATCGCCAGCAAACTCGATACAGGTCATCCAGGAACCTTCGTGACGTTTCGGGCCCGCTGCGAAGCAGGGATCGGTGCGGCCAGGCCGACGGGCGTGTGCACCCGGCTCATTGCCAGCCGAAGCGCCGGATGTAGTAACGCTTCATCACCGTGGTCAGCACACAGTAGCCTGCCAGGATGCCGGCGAGCCAGGGAAAGTAAGCCAACGGCAGCGTCTGCAGCCCGAAATCATCGGCCAGCGGACCCATCGGCAGCCAGACACCCGCCGCCATCACCAGGCCCGTCATCAGCAGCAGCGGTGCGGACGCGCGGCTCTGGATGAACGGCAGCTTTGCCGTGCGGATCATGTGGACGACCAGGGTCTGCGTCAGCAGGCCGACGACGAACCAGCCCGTGTGGAACAACGCCTGCTCGGCGACTGTGTCGGCACCGAACACCCACCACATCACGGCGAACGTGGTCAGGTCGAACACCGAGCTGATCGGTCCGAAGAAGAGCATGAAGCGCCCGATGCCGCCGGCATCCCACTTCAGCGGCTGGCCGACGAGTTCGGCGTCGACGTTGTCGAAGGGGATCCCGGTCTGAGCGAAGTCGTACAGCAGGTTCTGCACCAGCAGTTGCAGCGGCAGCATCGGCAGGAAGGGCAGGAACGCACTCGCCACCAGCACCGAGAACACGTTGCCGAAATTCGAGCTCGCCGTCATGCGGATGTACTTCAGCATGTTGCAGAAGGTCGTGCGGCCCTCGACCACGCCTTCGTCAAGCACCAGCAGACTCTTCTCGAGCAGGATGATGTCGGCCGCTTCCTTGGCGATGTCGACCGCGGTGTCGACCGAGATGCCGATGTCGGCGGCGTGCAGCGCCGGTGCGTCGTTGATGCCGTCGCCCATGAAGCCGACGACGTGCCCGTTGGCCCGCAGCGCTCGCACGATGCGTTCCTTGTGCAGCGGCGCGAGCTTGGCGAACACCGTGTGCTGCTCGGCGGCCTTCGCCAATTGCGCGGAGTCCATGGCCTCGACCTGCGAACCGAGCAGCACGGTGGACGCGTCCAGGCCGACCTGGTGGCACACGCGTGCGGCCACCAGCTCGTTGTCACCGGTCAGCACGACCACGCGGATGCCGTGCGCACCCAGCGCCTTCAGCGCTGCGGCGGCGGAGTCCTTCGGCGGGTCGAGGAAGGCGATGGTGCCGACCAGCGTCAGTCCGGATTCGTCGGCGATCGCGTAGGTGGTCTGCTCCGCCGGCAGCGTCTTGATCGCCACCGCGACCACCCGCAGCCCTTCCTCGTTGAGCTGGTGTGCGGCCGCCTGCACCCGCGACAGCATGGCCGCATCCAGCGGCGCCTCGCGTGAGCCGTGTTCGTCAACGATCCGCAGATTCGTGCAGGCTGCCAACACCTCCTCGACCGCGCCCTTGCAGATCAGCTGGTGCTGGTCGCCCCCCTCTGCGGCCTTCATCGAAACCACCACCGACATGCGCCGACGTTCGAAGTCGAACGGCACCTCGTCGATCTTCCGGCAGTCCTGCTTCAGCTTCATCTCGGTGGGCAGTTCGACGTGTTCGAGCACCGCGTGGTCGAGCAGGTTCTTCAGACCGGTCTGGTAGTAGCTGTTGAGGAACGCGTATTTCAGGACCTCATCGGACGGCAGGCCGAACGGATCGCTCTTGCGCGCCAGCGCGATCCGGTCCTGCGTCAGCGTGCCGGTCTTGTCGGTGCACAGCACGTCCATCGCGCCGAAGTTCTGGATCGCATCCAGCCGCTTCACGACGACCTTCTTGCGCGACAACCGCACCGCGCCCTTGGCCAGGGTCGATGTCACGATCATCGGCAGCATCTCGGGCGTCAGACCCACCGCGACCGACAGCGCGAAGAGGAAGGCCTGCAACCAGTCTCCCTGAGAGAACCCGCTGACCAACAGCACGATCGGCACCATCACCAGTGCAAAACGGATCAACAGCCAGCTGACGCTGTTGACGCCCGCCTGGAAGGCATTGGGCGCCGGATCGGTCGCCGTCGCGCGCAACGCCAGCGCTCCGAAGCAGGTGTGGCTACCGGTGGCGATCACCAGCGCCGTCGCCGCCCCGGACACGACGTTGGTGCCCATGAAGACCAGGTTGCTCTGTTCCAGCGGTCCGCTGGCGTCACTGCGGCGATCGACGAACTTCTCCACCGGCAGCGACTCGCCGGTCATCGCGGACTGCGCCACGAACAGGTCCCGCGCGGTCAGCACCCGGCAATCGGCCGGAATCATGTCGCCGGCCGACAGCGCCACCAGATCGCCGGGCACGAGTTCGCGCTGCGGAATCTCGCGGTGGGGCGGTGTGGCAACGGGTGTCAGCGGCTCGGTCTCCGGAGGCAGGCGGCGGATCACCGTGGCGGTGTTGCTCACCATCGCCTTCAGGCGATCGGCGGCGCGGTGCGAACGGCCTTCCTGCACGAAGCGGATGCCGGTGCTCAGCATCACCATCACCCCGATGACCACGGTGGCCTTCGCGTCCTGCGTCAGGTAGGACACCGCAGCCAGCGCGGTCAGCAACAGGTTGAACGGGTTCTTGTAGCAATGCCACAGATGCAGCCAGGCCGGTAGCGGCGTCTCGTGCTCGACTTCGTTGGGCCCGTGACGCCGAAGCCGCGCCGCCGCTTCGCGAGGACTGAGCCCATCCGCATGCGAGTGCAGCCTCTCGATGGCGGCAGCAGGCTCGGCCCGGGCGGCCAGCAGAAGTTCGGAGGCGGTGTGGTCGGGCAGCGAAGCCACCGGACCGCGGCCGGCCAGCGTGGCCAGCAGCGGATGACGCCCGAAATGGCGCAGCGTGCGACGCCTTCGCGCGAAGGCACTGAACGATTTCTTCCCGTCGATGATCATGAGGCCACCAGACCGTCGACGACCTGGATCGTCTTGTCGCATCGCTCGGCCAGCGCGGGGTTGTGGGTGACGAAAAGCACCGTGGTGCCGTGCTCCTGGTTGAAGCGACGCAGCAGCGAGAACACCTCGCCGGCGCTGCGGGTGTCGAGGTTGCCGGTGGGTTCATCGGCCAGCAGCAGCGCCGGGTTCATCGCCAGCGCACGCGCGATCGCCACCCGCTGCTGCTGACCCCCGCTCAGGTTGCCGGCACCGTTGTGCCGCCGGTCCTTCAGGCCGACGGCGTCCAGCAACTCGGTGGCGCGCTCGCGCATCGCATCGTTCGGGAAACCTGCTGCGCCGAGCATCGGCATCATCACGTTCTCCAGCGCGGTGAAGGCGGTGATCAGGTGGTGGTACTGGAAGACGAAGCCGATCGAATGGCCGCGCAACCGCGTCAGTGCGCGGTCGTCGAGCGCGGTGGTTTCCTCGCCACACACCGACACCGTGCCTGCGCTCGGTCGGTCGAGCAGACCGATGATGTTCAGCAAGGTGCTCTTGCCCGATCCCGACGGGCCCATCACCGCACAAAACTCGCCCGATAGCAGCGTCAGGTCGATGCCGTGCAGCACCTCGGTCTCGATCGGCGTACCGGCGTTGTAGGCCTTGCGCACGCCGCGCAACATCACCACCGGCACACGCGCGGATGAATCGCCGGATGTGGCGTGGAGCGGTGCTTCAGCCACGGATGGCCACCACCGGATCGAGGCGGGCGGCACGCAGAGCGGGTGCGAAGGCCGCCAGCAAGCCGGTGATCGTGGCCAGCAGCAACGCCGCCGCAAAGAGCTTCGGGTCGAACACCAGCGGGAACAGCGGCGTGCCGTCGGCGTTGCGCGCATAACGTTGCCACAGCAGCAGCGCCAGCGAACCGATCGCGCAACCCGCCACCGATCCACCGAGCCCGAGCAGGCCGCCCTGCAACAGGAACACGCGCAGGATCTGCGCCTGCGAGATGCCCATCGCACGCAGGATGCCGATTTCGCGCGACTTCTGCACCACCACGACCACCAGCACGCTGGCGATGCCGAACGCCACCGACAGGCCGACGAAGAATCGGATGGCGGTGTTGGCCAGGGTCTGCGCACTGATGGCGGCGAAGAACTGCGCGCTGGTCTGGATCCAGCTGTCCGCCTCGACACCCGTCGAGGCGGTGATGCGCTGTGCAATCACTTCGGCCGCATAGACGTCGCGCACCGTCACCTCCAGACTGGACACGCCACCGGGCAGCCCGAGCAGGCTCTGCGCGGTGTGAAGCGCCACGAAGACGCTGCGCTCGTTGGCGCCCTTGTTCCCGAGGTCGAACACGCCGGTGATGGTGAGCGCGATGGCGGCGCCGCTCGCGGTGCTCACGCGCAACTTGTCGCCAACGTCGAGGCCGAGGTCGCTGGCGAGCTCGGTGCCGATCAGGATGTCGGTGCCGGTCAGGCGGACGCTTCCGCGAACGATCTTGGCGCCGAGATCGACAATGCGGAAATAGAGCTCGGGCTCGATGCCGCTGACCGAGATCGAGCGACTCACGTTGCCCCGTATCGCCAGCGCCGAACCGCCGGCCACCGGCGACACCACCAGCACCTCGGGCATCGCGCGGATCTGTGCGGCCACCGACCGCCACTGATCGATGGACTTCAATCGCTGGAGCGGGGGCTGCACGATCGCGCCCTCCGCCTCGCCGCCAGGCGAAACCGCACCACCATGGTCACCGCGCAACGGCCGCGTGACTTCCTGCGGGGGCAGCAGCTGGATGTGCGCCTGCGCCGACAGCACCCGGTTGATGAAGTTGGCCTGCAACCCGGCCAGCAGCGCCGACATGAAGACGATCACGCCGACACCGATGGCGACGCCGGCCACGATGAAGAGCGTCTGCAATCGCCCCTCGCGCAGGAAGCGAAGCGCGACGATCCACTCGAACGGCAGCCAGGGCGTGAACATGTCTCGCGTCGATTCAACGAGGTGGCGCCGACGCGGCCGCCCGCACGTGCGCTCCGGAAGACACGGACGCCGACGCAGGCATCACGCGATCGCCATCGCCCAATCCATCCAGCACTTCGGCCCAGCCCCCGCTGCGCAGGCCGAGGCTCACCGAGCGGCGCACCGCGCGACCGCTCTCGATGCGCAGCACCCAGGCCGAAGCGCCCTCGGCGGCGTCGGCATCGTGGACCGCACTCAACGGCACCAGCAACGCGCCTGACCGCCGGGCCACCTCGATGTCGACCGACACCGTCATGTCCTGGGTCAGCACCGATGGCGGCGCAGGCACGTCGAGCTTGACCTGCACCGCGCCGGTCTGCGCATTGACACCGGGATTGATGTAGGCCAGCTCGGCGGCGAAGCGCTGCTGCGGATACGCGTCGGCAGAGGCCACGGCCTTCTGGCCGAGCGTCAGCAGGCGCAGGTTCTTCTCGTCGATCTCGGCCACCAGCTGCGTGCGACCGGCAGGCGACAGCGTCATCAGCACCTTGCCGGCCTGCACCACGTCGCCCACCTCGACGTTGCGGCCGATCAGCGTGCCCGACACCGGCGCGCTGATGACCGCATAGGCGGCACGCGCCCGGGCGGCCTCGGCACTGGCCTGCGCCTGAGCCACCGCGGCGACTGCGAGCGCGTGATCGCTGCCCGCCGGGCGAGCCGTGTCGAGTTGCTTCTGCGCAGACCGAACCTGCGCGTCGGCCAGCTCGTAGGCCTTGCGTGAGTCTTCGATCGCGGCCTCGCCGATGAACCCCTTCTGGAACAGCGCCTGGTTGCGGCGCAGCGTCGAGCGCGCGTTGTCGAGGCTGGCCTGGGCCTGCCGCAGCGCCTGCTCGGCCACCGGGGCCTGAAGTTCTCGCAGCTGCCGCACGCGGGCCTCGGCCTGAACAACGGCCACCTCGGCCTGGCGCACCCCGGCGCGCAACTCGGCCGACTCGAGCTCGATCAGCATGTCGCCCGCCATCACGCTCTGACCCTCGGAGACCGGGACGCGCACCACCGTGCCGGTGATCTGGGCGCCGATGTCGACCCGGTGTGGCGTCTCGACGCGGCCGCTGGCCACCACGGTCTGCACGAAGTCACGCCGCTGCACGGTCTCGGCCGCCACCTGAGGACCACGCCACCAGCGCACAGACAAACCTGCGATCACCAGCACGGCAAGAAGGACGAGCGCCCATCTTCGGCGGCGTGGGGGCTTCGGTGAGGAATCGGTCATGGGCTTGTCAGATGGGCCGACGCCTCGGGATCATGGATGGCAGAGCCCGCAGCATGAGGCCATGCGGCCGACCGGTGCGTGATCCAGGTCAAGGACGATCGGCCCCCAGGCCTGCGAAGCATCCGGCACAGCAACGAGCAACGTATCCATTCCTGATTCCGACGCCTACTCAGGCTGATGTCCGACAACGGAGGGGCGCTGCCCTGTTCAAACTCTGCGCTCACCCACCCTCACAGGAGTTTCAGATGAACAAGATTTCAACCGCCGTGACTTTTGCCTGCATGACGATCGCTGCCGGGACTGTTTTCGCGGCCGACGCGATGAAACCGGAAGACGGCATGATGAAAAAGGAAATGACGATGCAGCAATGCAAGGACCACATGGCGATGTCCAAGAAGGACGGCATGAAGAAGGACGATGCCACGATGAAGATGGAAGCCACGTGCAAGGACATGATGGCCAAGGATCCCCTGAACGTGAAGAAGCCGGGCGATCAGGAAGCCCCGATGAAGAAGTAAGCCAGGCCGGGTTCACGGCGCTTGCGTCGTGTCCCGTCCGGCGTCGGGTCGGGCTGCGTCGGCAGCCCGCCACGCCGTCGCTGCATCGCTGCAGAGTGCAGCCATGTCTCGAAGAACCACCTGCACCGCATGGTGGGCCGCCTCGACTCCTCCGCGTGCGTCCTCGCTGGGGCTGTCTGCGCTTTCATCGAATACCCGGCTGGCGAGCACCTTGCGCGTCCGGCCGTCGACCAGTGCGACGCGCAGCGTGAAGCGCACCCTGCTGGGCGCCACGCCGAAGTCGTGCTGAAGGCGAACGATTTCGGTGTCGAGTCCGATGTCCGACGCTGCGGCACTCGGCGCAGTGACGACGGCCTGCACGGAGTCGCTGTGCACGATCGCGGCGACGATCAGCGGCGTCAGCATGCGCGCAGGCGTGTCGACCCATTCGCTGTGTGCGAAGTATTCGAGTCGATGCGACTCGCGCGTGTAAACGATGCGCGTGCTGTCGAACCCCGCCGCAGCATGCGGCGGGTGGACCAGCAACGTCGGCCGGCGCCTCATCTCGGGCCCGTCGGGCGCACGCCCCCCCTGCGCCGGCTTGTCCTTTCCGACCGTGTCGTCCAGCGTGTAGAACGCTGGCAGCGGTGCGGGCTTTGGAAGTAAACCGGAGCACCCCACGGCCCCCGTCAACGCGAGAGCCGCAGCGCAGCAGAGCAGCGGGCGAATGGATGCGGACGTCATGGCGTTCTCTTCGATGTGGCGGACGGGGTCGCTGGCCCCATTCCTGTGGACGTGCCGGTCTCTCCCGGCCCCTCGGGAACCGGAGCCCGACCGAACAGCAGACCCGACGGATTGCGCTCGACCTGCTCGCTGACCCGCCGCAGCGATGTCGACAGCACATTCAGTTCGCCCAGCAGGCGCTGCAGCTCGGGCAGCGTCTGCGCGGTGAATCGCTGCACGTCGGCGCCGACCGCGTCGACGGTGTGCCCGGCGCGGGTGCTCGCGATCGCCGCCGAGTTGCCCAGCGCCTCGAGCGCTTCGGCGCTGCGGCCGATGCGTTCGATCAGCGGGCCGAGCTGCTCGGTGGCACGTGCGGTGTTTCCGAATGTTCGCGATGCACTCGCGATGCCGGCATCCAGCGCATCGGCGCGGGCAGCGAACACCTGCGACACCGTCGCCATGTTGGCCAGCGTGCGGGTCAGTGCCTCCCGGTTCTGATCGCTCAGGATCGCATCGATGTTGCTCGACGTGCTGTCGAGCTTGGCAAGCACGGTGGTCAGCACGTTCTCCAGCCGCGTGCTCAACGAAGGCTTGGTCCGTATCACGGGATAACGCTCCGTCGGGCCGACGCGCAACGGCGGTGCCTCTCCACTGCCACCACCCAGCTCGACATAGGCAATACCGGTCAGCCCTTGCGTTTTCAGGACCGCGACCGTGTCCTCCCGGACCGGTGTGCCGCGTTCGATGGCGAACAGCAGTCGCACTCGCTCCGGGTTCGCCGGGTCGAGCTGGATGTCGCGCACCTTGCCGACTTCGACCCCGTTGTACTTGACCGGCGCATTGAGGTTGAGTCCCGCCACCGACTCGTCCTCGATCGCCAGATACAGGTCGTATTTTTTCTGGAACGCACCGCCCGACGCCAGCCACAGCGCACCGGCGATCAGCGCCATGCCGAGCAACAGCACGAATGCACCGACGAGAGTGTGGTTCACCTTGGTTTCGATGGCGACTCCTCGCTGGTGGCCTCGGGCGCGACAGGGGCGGGCTGCTGCGCCGCTCGGCCACGCGCGCCCTCGAAATAGGGGCGGATCGACGGGTTCTTCATCCGCGACAGTTCGGCCATCGTCCCGACGCCCTGCACCACCCCCTCACCCAGCACGGCGACCCGGTCGGCCACCTGCCACAGCAGGTCGAGGTCGTGCGTGACCATCACGATGGTCAGGCCGAACAGATCGCGCAGCTTCGGCACCAGCTGATCGAATCCGCCGGCACTGATCGGATCGAGGCCGGCAGTCGGTTCGTCGAGGAAGAGCAGCTCTGGATCGAGTGCCAGCGCCCGGGCCAGCGAGGCGCGCTTGAGCATGCCGCCGCTCAATTCCGACGGGTACTGCGCCCCGACCTCGGGAGCCAGTCCGGTCATCTCGATCTTCCACCTGGCAATGTCGTCGATCAATGCATCGTCGAGCCCGGTGTGTTCGCGCAGCGGCAGGCCCACGTTCTCGAGAACCGTCAGCGAACCGAACAGGCCGCCATGCTGGAACAGCACGCCCCAGCGCTCGCGCAAGGACTGCGCAGCATCTCGATCGAGGTCGGCGAGGTCGACGCCGAGCACGCGGACCGAGCCGGCGTCCGGGCGCTGCAGCAGGATCATCTCGCGCAGCAGGGTCGACTTGCCTGAGCCGCTGCCGCCGATCAGCGCGAACACCTCGGCACGGCGCACCTCGAGACTGATATCGGTGTGCACCACGTGATCGCCGAAACGGGTCGAGACATGGCGCATCTCGATGACTGTGTCGCGCGTGGACGCGGCCTCGTTCATGTCAGTGGCGCTCGGCCGCCCGAAGCCACTGACCGCCCCCTCGGGTGGCAGGAGCGAAGCGACGTGGGGGTTGTTTCATCCTAGAGACCCAGTGCACTGAAGGCGATCGAGAACAGCGCGTCGGCGACGATCACCAGAAAGATCGCCTGGACCACGCTGCGGGTGGTCTGGCGACCCACGCTGTCGGCACCACCGTGAGTGCGAAAGCCCTGGAAGCACCCGACGACCGCAATGACGGCAGCGAACACCGGGGCCTTGCCGACCCCGACCAGCAAGGTCGTCGCGCTGATGGCCTTGGCGAATCGGTCGACGAATTCGCCGAAGCCGACACCGAGCTGCGCGCGTGCCATGACCATGCCACCAAGCACGCCGAGCAAATCCGCGAAGGCAGTGAGCAGCGGCAGCGCGATCAGCAGTGCCGTGATTTTCGGCAGCACCAGCATCTCCTGCGGGTCGATGCCGAGCGTGCGCATCGCGTCGATTTCTTCGGTCACCGCCATCGTGCCGATCTGGGCTGCATAGGCCGAACCCGATCGACCGGCAATGATGATCGCGGTGATCAGCGGCGCGAACTCGCGCAGCATCGACAGTCCGATCAGGTCGGCGATGTAAATGTTGGCGCCATAGGGCTTGAGTTGATCGCCACCCTGGTAGGCGACGACGACTCCGAGCAGGAACGACAGCAGCCCGACGATGGGCAGCGCATCGACTCCGGCACTGCGGATGTTGAAGAGGATCGGCAGCCATCGCACGCGAGATGGGTGCGCCAGGCACCTGACCCAGGCCAGCGCGATTTCGCCGACGAAGGCAAGCAACGCTGCCGCCTCCGCGAAGACCGTCGCGGTGGAAGCACCGATGCGCTCAACGGGGCCGGCCCTGCGCGGTGCCGTCATGCCCGGTCGAAGGTCCTGCTGGGCGATGCGTTGCGAGACCAGATCCAGCAATCGGGCGAACTCCGGCCGCAGATCGCGCAACGGAATCGCCCTTTCGGTCGCGTCTGTCCTGCGGCTTGCGAGATCGCCATCGAGACGACAGTGCAGCATTCGGTGCAGCACCCACGCGCCCGCCGTGTCCAGCGCGTCGATCCGCCTGCCGTCGGCCGTGATCGACTCTGACGCCGTGAGATGCAGCGCGGCAAACTGGCGCTCCACCGCGCCCACGCCGCGTGCCGTCCAGTCGCCCGAAAGCACCAGATCGTGTGGCGTCGGAAGAGCGATGCCGGCGGGTTGAGTCACGAATCGTTCATGGTTCGCTGTCAGCCTAGGCACGGCCGCGCACGGGGTCTGTGCGCCAGCGAACGAAGAACCTCAGCGATCGGCCTTGAGTGCCTGTTCGATCATCCGCATCACGTGCTCGGACGCTTGAGCGCGGACCTGGGGCGCCAGCGTCAGGCAGTCCATCGCGTTGGACTGCATGATGCTCGCCAGCCCGTGCATCGTCGACCAGATGAACATCGCCTGCAGGTCGACCTGCGAGCGCATCTCGGCGGCATCGCCGTAGAGGCAACGCAGCACGCCCCGCAGCACGTCGAAGGCGTGCACCGCGTCGTGCACGAGTTCCGGATGCTCCGCTGGCTCCGGCCAGGGGGTCCCGAACATCAACCGGTATTCCAGCGGGTTTGCGGCCGCATAGGCCAGGTACTGACGCCCCAGTGACTCCAGGTCGCATATTGCGCCCTCGCCGCTGTGCGGTCGGTCGTCGAGCGACCGTGCGAAGCTCTCGAAGCAGCGCCGCATCACCTCGGCCAGCAGATGGTCGCGGCTGGGATAGTGCTTGTAAGGCGCCTGATGCGAAACCCCGAGCTTGCGCGCGACCTCACGCAAGCTGAGCTGCTCGATGCCGTGCTCGGCGATCACCTCGCGTGCCGCTCGCACGCAGGCTTCCTTCAGCTCGATCGGCTCTTCGATTTTCCTAGGCATCGTCGCAGGGGTTGTTCTCGCATCCGACATGCACCCTAGCACGGTGACAGTCGGTTCCCGACGCGCGTTGCGTGGCAACCGGAACGGTCATCGATGATGTCGCATGCGAGCTTGAACGTTGACACTGTCAACAAACCAGTGGATCATGGTTGACATTGTCAACTTCGTTCCGTTATCGCAGGTCCGGATCGACCCGAAAGACATTGCCCATGAATAGAAGATTTCCACCTTCACGGCTTGGGTTTATTCCGGCCGCGCAGCGCGCACCGGCCCGCGCTCGCCCGCATCGAACGGTGCGAATCGCACTGTCTGCCGGCATCTCTGTGCTCGCCGCAGCCTGTGCGTCGCAGCTTGACAGCCCGAATGCCGATGCGGCCCGCAGTGCAGTGCAGGCAGCCGCGTTTCGCCATCAGGGCAGCGATGCCGGCTCGTTCGACCCGAACTGGTGGGCAGCTTTCAACGACCCTTCGCTGATCGCGCTGGTGCGCGAGGCGCAGCAGGCCAACCTCGACGTGCGCATTGCGGCCACTCGCGTGTTGCAAGCCCGGGCCGGCAGCACCGCAGCAGCTTCGCGATTGGCACCCACGCTCGGGCTGAACGGCAGCGCCTCCGACCAGCGCAGCGGCCTGCCCGACGCGTACAAGCGCACCTCGCCAGACACCCGTGCGTTGCGCGCCTCGCTGGACCTGGGCTGGGAGATCGACGTCTTCGGCGCTGCCCGGGCGTCGGCTGACGCAGCCACCCTCGACGCCGATGCATCGATGGAGGCGGCCGAAGGCGCACGGCTGCTGGCCTCCAGCGAGGTCGCCCGGCTCTACATCGGATGGCAAGGCTCACGCCTTCGCCTTCAACAAATCGAGGCCATGCTGCAGACACAGTCCGACACCGAGCGCCTGACCCGCAGCCGCGAGGCGCAGGGCTTGTCCAGTCGGTTCGACGTGGCTCGTGCCGCAGCCGAGACGCAGACGCTCGCAGCGCAGCTGCCGTCGCTGCGCACGCTGGTCGCGACCACCGGGCATCAGATCTCCTTGCTGCTCGGGCGCAGCGCCACGCAACCGTTGCCGATGCTCGATGAGCACGTCGCGCCGCAGCTGCCGGACGTTCCCGCCCTGCCTCCGGGCCAGCCAGCGGAGTTGCTGGCTCGACGGCCCGACCTGCGTGCGGCCGAGCGCCAGCTGGCCGCCGAAGGCGCTCGGCTTCGCGAGGCGCGCGCCGATCTGCTTCCGCGCTTCTTCATCGCAGCGCTGTTCGGAGGCCAGGACCTGACGATCAACAGGCAGGCGCTGTCGCCGGTTCGCTACAGCAATGTCGCACTCGCCTTTTCGATGCCGCTGTTCAACGCGGGTCGCCTGCACGCTGCCGAGGACCGGGCCTCGGCCCGTGAACGAGGCGCAGCGCTTCACTACGAACGTGCGGTGCTCGGTGCGGTGCAGGAGGTGGAGGACAGTCTGGTGGTGATAGCCCAGGAGCGGGAGCGGGCGCACTCGCTCGACGCGCTGCGGGCGCAGCGTCGCACTGCGCTGCATCACGCCGAATCGTTGCGCCGCGAAGGGCAGATCGACCTGCTGCAGTTGCTGGATGCGCAGCGCGGCGTGATCTCGGCAGAACTGGCATGGACCGAACACCGAACGCAGCTGGTACTCGATGCCGTGCAGCTCTACAAGGCGCTCGGCGGCGGCTGGCGCCTGCCGGTAGCCAAGGACGCGGCTGTCGCTGCCGGCACACCCATTTCAGCGAGCTCACGATGAATCGAATCCCGACTCCCCATGCGCCGCGCGTCGGCATCGTTGCACTGACCATCGGCACGGCCACGGCGATGCTGCTCGGCTGCTCGGAAGCGGTCGCGCCATCGCCCGCGGCACAGACGGTCTATGTCACGCCTGTGCGACTGGAACACGCAGCGAGCGAACGCCGCTACACCGCGACACTGGCCCCGCGCGTCGAAAGCGAGATCGCGTTCCGCACCGGCGGCAAGGTGCTGGCCCGGCTGGTCGATGTCGGTCAGCGCGTGCGCGCCGGCCAGCCGCTGGCGCGTCTCGATCCCGCCGATCTCGCGCTGGCGGTGGACGCGGCCGCCGAACAACTGCGTGCAGCCGAGGTCGATGCGAATCAGGCGGCCAGCGATGCGGCCCGCTTCCAGCGCCTGCTGGCCGACGGATCAGTCGGAGCGGCAGACCAGGAGCGGCTGCAGGCCCGAGCCGATGCAGCGGCCGCACGCGTCGTCCAGTCGCGACGCCAGCTCGACCTGGCGCGCAACCGCAGCAGCTACACGACGCTGGTCGCGCCGTTCGACGGGGTGCTGACCTCGCGGCGCTTCGAGGCCGGGCAGGTGGTCGGCGAGGGACAGGCGGTGCTCACGCTGGCGCGCGAGAGCGATCTGGAAGTCGTCGCCGACATCCCCGAGCGGCTCGCGCCGCAACTGCGCGGGCAGGTCGCGAGCGCCCGCGTGGCGGACGGCACGCCGGTCGCGCTGCGGCTGCGCGAACTGACGCCGGGCGCCAGCGCGGCAACGCGCACGTTCCGTGCTCGTTACGCCATCGCGCAGCCGCAGCCTGCGGCGTGGCGCATCGGCATGACCGCCGAGTTGCTGCTCGCTGCCACCGACGCATCGGACTCCGCAGCCGACTTGCCTGCGACGGCGCTGGTCACCGCGCGTGGTGAGCCGGCCGTGTGGATCGTGGCCGACATGGCGGCCGGTCGCCTTGAACTGCAGCCGGTCGTCGTGGTGGCACAAGGCAGCGATCGCGTGCGCGTGAGCGGTCTTTCCGAAGGTGCGCTGGTGGTCTCGGCCGGCGCGCACAAGCTCGACGCCGGCATGCGTGTACGCGCGGTGCACCGGCCGCTCGACGAACCGCTGAGATCGTCGCAGGCGGTTGCGCCGACAGCATCGAACCGAATCGCGGCCACCCCGGGCGCGGCGGCCGCGTCGAAGCCATGAAGTCATTCAACCTGTCCGAGTGGGCCGTCACGCACCGGCCGATGGTGCTGTTCCTGATGCTGACCACGTTGCTGGTAGGCGGCTGGTCGTTCTCGAAGCTGGGACGCCTGGAAGACCCGATCTTCAACGTGCCGACGATGACCGCCGTCGTCGCCTGGCCCGGCGCCAGCGCACAACAGGTGCAGGACCAGGTCCTCAACCGCATGGAGCGGGAGCTTCAGGAGATCGAAGGCATCGACTACGTGCGCGGTTTCTCCCGCCAGGGCTACGGCGGGCTGACGCTGTGGATGAAAGGCGGCACGTCGAGGGCCGATCTGGACACCGCGTGGTACCAGGCGCGCAAGAAGATCGGCGACGTGCGAGCGCAGTTCCCCGAAGGCGTTCGCGGTCCGTTCTTCAACGACGAGTTCACCGACGTCTACACCGTCATCTATGCGCTGCACGCGCCCGAACTGAGCCACGCCGAAACGCAGGTGCTGGCCGAGGACATCAAGCGCACGTTGCAGGGCGTGGCGGGCGTCAACAAGGTCGACGTGATGGGTCGCCAGGTGGAGCAAGTGAATGTCGAGTTCGAGTCCCGCCGATTGGCTGCGCTGGGTCTGACGCCGCACACGATCATCGAGTCGATCGGCCGGCAGAACCTGCTCGCGCCATCGGGGTCGGTCGACGGCGCGATGGACCGCACCTTCGTGCGCATCGGCGGCGCGCTGCACGAGGCGGCCGATGTCGCCGCGATCCCGGTCGAGGCCGGGGGCCGGCTGCTGCGGCTGTCCGACGTGGCCGAGGTGCGTTCGGGCTACGAGGATCCGCCCAGGTTCACCGTGCGCCACAACGGCGAGCCGGTGCTGGCGCTCGGCGTCGTGCTGTCGCGTCAAGTCAACTTGCTGAAGGTCGGCGAGCAGCTCGATGCCGCCACCGCCGCACTGCGGGCCAGCCTGCCTCTGGGCGTGTCCCTCGAGAAGTACGCCGATCAACCGCGCGTGGTCGACGAGGCGGTGTGGGAGTTCGAGCAGGCTTTCCTCGAAGCGCTGGCCATCGTGCTCGCGGTGTGCTTCCTGGCACTGGGCTGGCGCAGCGGCATCGTGGTCGCGGCGTCGGTGCCTCTGGTGCTGGGCATCGTCGCTGCGGTGATGCACGCAGCGGGCTGGGCTCTGGACCGCATCTCGCTCGGCGCACTGATCATCGCGCTCGGCCTCCTGGTCGACGACGCCATCATCGCCGTGGAGATGATGGTGGTGAAGATCGAGCAGGGCTGGGACCGCACCCGCGCGGCGACCTTCGCCTACAGCTCGACCGCCTTGCCGATGCTCACCGGCACGCTGGTCACGGTGGCCGGCTTCATGCCGGTCGGGTTCGCCAAGTCGATCGCGGGGGAGTATGCCGGCGGCATCTTCTGGGTCGTGGGCGTCGCGCTGCTCGCCTCGTGGATCGTCGCGGTGGTGTTCACGCCCTACCTCGGCGTGCTGCTGCTGCCACATTCGTTGAAGACCCGAGCGATGGCAGCGCACGACGCACCGCTCCACCCTCGCCTGCGCCGAGCCGTCGACTGGTCGCTGTCGCATCGCTGGGCCGTGCTGGGCGGCGCGGCGATGCTGCTCCTTGTTGCCGGTGCAGGCATGGGTCTGGTGCAGCAGCAGTTCTTTCCGAGCGCGTCACGCAGCGAGGTGCTGGTCGAGCTGCGTCTGCGCGAAGGCGCTTCGTTCACGGCCACTACCGCCGAGGTCCGGCGCTTCGAAAGCGTGCTCGCCGCCGATGCCGACGTGCTGGGCTACACCGCCTACACCGGCGCCGGCACGCCACGCTTCTTTCTCAGCCTCGGGCCCGAACTGCCGAACCCGGGCTACGCACAATTCGTCGTGCAGACCGCAGGCATCCCCGAGCGGGAAGCGTTGCGCAAGCGACTGATGGCTCTTTTCGATGCGGGTGAAGCCTTCCCCGAAGTGCGAGGCCGGGTGCAACGGATGGAGTTCGGCCCGCCGGTCGGATTCCCGGTGCAGTTTCGGGTGATCGGACCGGACGCACAGCAGGTGCGGGATATCGCCCATCGGGTGCGCGACATCGTGCGCGGCAGCCCGCTGGTGCGCGACACCCATCTGGACTGGGACGAACAGGTGCGGACGGTGCAGGTGCAGGTGGACCAGGACCAGGCCCGATTGCTCGGGCTTTCATCGGCCGAGGTCTCGAACACCGTGCAGGCGGTGCTGTCGGGCGTGCCGGTGACCCAGATCCGGCGCGGCGAAGAGTTGATCGACGTCGTGCTTCGCGCAACGCCCGGGGAGCGCCTGTCCCTTGAGCAGTTGCAGGACCTGAACCTGCCCACCCGCAACGGCAACACGGTGCCGCTGTCGCAAGTGGCGCGCCTGGAGGCGGGCTTCGAGGACCCGGTGCTGTGGCGACGCAACCGAGACCTGGCGCTGACCGTGCGCAGCGACGTGGCCGACGGCGTGCAGGGGCCCTACGCCACGTTGCAGATCTGGCCGAGCCTGAAGCCGGTGCTGGATGCGTTGCCGCCGGGATATCGCATCGAACAAGGTGGCGCGATCGAGGAAAGCGACAAGAGCAACGTGGCACTGTTCGCGGTGTTCCCGGCGATGTTGGTCGTGACGCTGCTGATCCTGATGATTCAGCTGCAGAGCTTCTCGCGCATGCTGATGGTGTTCTTGACCGCACCGCTGGGGCTGATCGGCGTGGTGCCGGCGCTGCTCGCGTTCAACGCGCCGTTCGGCTTCGTCGCGCTGCTGGGCGTGATCGCGCTCGGCGGGATGATCATGCGCAACGCGGTCATCCTGGTCGACCAGATCGACCGCGACATCGCGCAAGGCAGCCTGCCATGGCAGGCCATCGTCGACGCCACCGTGCGACGCGCCCGGCCGGTGGTGCTGACGGCCGCGGCGGCGATCCTCGCGATGATCCCGCTCACGCGCAGCATCTTCTGGGGGCCGATGGCCATGGCGATCATGGGCGGCCTGGTGGTCGCCACGGCGCTGACGCTGGTGGTCGTGCCGGCGCTGTACGCGGCGTGTTTCAAGGTGGGCCGGGCGGCGCCGGCTGCCGAAGGGGTGCCGCCCAGCACGGACACGATGCAATCCGCCTGAGCGTCTGCCCCCTCCCTGCGTCGCCGAGGCAGAACCCCCACTCTGCGACGCTGGAACCGCCGAGCGTGACGGTTTTGCCATCAGACCGGCGAAGGCGGACTGAAACGCTCAAGTCCGGGCCCCCGCAGCCGATGACTCAAGAATGCGGATCACCCCGGGCGCAAGCCTTCCTCGTCGCACCACCGTCCCTGCGCCAGGGCGCGGGTGTCGTCGACGCGCGGCCTGCGGCTTCACCACGATCGAGTTGATGATTGCCGTGGCCATCATGGCCCTGCTCGCGTCCATCGCCTACCCGGCCTACACGCAGTACACGCAGACCAGTAACAAGGACAAGGCCGTCAAGGACATGCGCGAGATCGAGGCGAAGCTCGAACGCTATTTCAGCGATCACTACGAATATCCCGAAGACCTCAGCGATGCCGGCCCCTTGCCGCTCGATCCCTGGGGGCGCCCTTACAAGTACCTGCGCATGGAAGGCGCCAAGATCGGAAAGGTGCGCAAGGACCACGCTCAGCACCCGCTGAACACCGACTACGACCTGTACAGCATGGGCGAAGACGGCAAGTCTGCGACACCGCTGACAGCGAAAATCAGCAAGGACGACATCGTCCGGGCCCGCAACGGCGGGTTCATGGGCCTGGCTGCGGACTACTGACCGCCTGCACCGTGCGCATGCCCCCAATGAAAGGCCGCGTCGGCCTGCGAATCCTCGGCCTGTTCGTGATTGCGGCGGGCTTGCCGATGCTGATGCTCGCAGCCCTGTCACAGCACACCATCGAGACGACGCTCGATCGCAGCCAGGCCGCCCTGCTCTCCACTACCGCCAAGTCGCAGGGCATGCAATCACTCGATCGACTGAGGGTCGCCGAACAGACGCTGCTGGCCACGAATCAGACACAAACCTCGCCGCAGCAACGATCTCAACCTCTGCTGGCTGTCGTGAGCGTGGCGCCGGACGGCCAGCGCCGGGTGATCAGCGGCGGAGACGCCGCAGCGCCGCTGTTGACACAGCCTGTCAGCCACCCGCTGCCGGAGGCGAATCGCATCCAAGGAACGACCGCCCTGCGCATTGCGTCGGAAAAAGCAGCCATCGTCAGGCCAGCGATCACGCTGGCCGTGCGCTCGCCACAAACCGGCGAAACCGTGCTGGGCCTGGTGAACCCTCAGTTCCTGTGGGACGGGGTCGACGACATTCCCGCAGGACTGTGGGTCTGCGTCCTCGGCCCCGGGGCGCAACGTCTTTTCTGCAGCGACGAATCGCGGGCCGCCGAGGCCCAGAATCGCGTGCGCTCCGGCACTGGGTCGCCCACCGTGTGGCCGCTGTTCCTGCGTGCCAACTTCGAGACGCAGGACTGGTCGTTCGTCGTCGGGCCCGATCCGACCCTGGCAGATGCGCCCGGCGAGAACCTGCAGCGCACACTGCCGATCGCCGCCAGCGCCGGCCTGTTGCTGGCGCTGCTGTTGAGCTTGGTGCAGATCCGCCGCACGCTCGGCCCGCTGTCGAAGCTGGCCGAGGGCGCACGTGCGTTCGCGCAGCGCCGCTTCGACACACGATTGGAAATCCAGAGCCGCGACGAGTTCGGCGAACTCGCGAAAGCGTTCAACGACATGGCGCAACGACTGGAGGGGCAGTTCGAGGAGATCGAATCCCTGGCCGAGATCGACCGCGAGATCGTCGGCCAGCGCACGCTGGCCGAGATCCATGCGCGGATCGCACAGCGTCTTGCGCAGGTGCTGCCGGGCCGACCGGTCGGCATCGGCCAGGTGCTGGGACAAACCGCCGGCCGGGTTCACCTGGTGGGGGCCTCCGGTGGGGCACCGACCGTCCTCGATGTCGACTGGAAATCTGCGGCACTGGCCGAGCTGGCGGCGGCCCCAAGCTGGCTGCGTTTCGAGGGCAACGTCGCCACCCCGTCGTATGCGCGGGCGGTGGTGACGGCCGAGTGGCCGATCGCCGCCGTGCTGCCCCTGCAATGGGGCGAGCGCTGCTTCGGCTTCCTGCTGGTGGGACAACGTGAGGCCGAAGACATCGACGATGAAGCGCTGCGTCAGGTGCTGGAACTTCGCAACCGCGGCGCGATCGCCGCCAGCGCGGCCGATCGCGAAGAAACCTTGCAACGGGAGGCGCGCTTCGACAGCCTGACCGGGTTGCTCAATCGCCGGGGTCTGCACCAGCATCTGACGGACGCCATCCAGAAGATGGCCACCTCGGCACGTGCGCTGGCGGTGTTATTCATCGATCTCGACAGGTTCAAGCTCATCAACGACCGCCTCGGGCACGCCGCCGGAGATGCGGCGTTGCGGCAAGTGACCGAGCGATTGCAGCGCTGTCTGCCGCCGGGCGGCGTGGCAGCACGTCTGGCCGGCGATGAGTTTGTGGTGGTGCTTCAGTCGACCGATGCCGCCGAGTGCATGGTGGTGGCTGAACGGTTGTGCCGCAGCCTCAACCAGGTGCTGGTGGTGGACGACAGCGCCTTCGCGATCAGCGCGAGCATCGGCGTCACGGTGGGGCTGGAGCCGGACATCGGTCCGGAGCAGCTGCTGCGACAGGCGGACCAGGCGATGTATGAGGCCAAGAGGCACGGTGGCAACCGCTACGAGCGCTTCGACCAGCAGCTCGATGCCGCCGCCCGCAAGCGCCTGTGGATCGAACAGGACCTTCCGCTGGCTGCCGGGCGCGGACAACTGCGGCTGCTGTATCAGCCGCGCGTGACTCGCAGCGACGGCCGGCTCGATTCGGTCGAGGCGCTGATTCGCTGGCATCACCCGGAGCACGGCCTGTGCATGCCCGGTGATTTCATCCCGATCGCCGAGAGCAGCGAGCTCATCGAACATCTGGGCCGCTGGGTCATCGACACCGCCTGCGCGCAGATTCGCGCATGGAGCGACCAGGGTATCGAGGACGTGCGCATCGCCGTCAATCTGTCGGCACGGCAGCTGGGGTCGGACCGTCTGCTGGCGGACCTCGACTCGGCGTTCAGCCGCTACGGCATCCCGGCGCACCGCATCGAGCTGGAGATCACCGAGGGCGTCTTCGTGGAGCAGACCGAATCCACGGTGGCGCGCCTGCTCGACCTGCGGCGACGCGGCATCTTGATTGCCCTCGACGACTTCGGCACCGGCTATTCATCGATGGCCTACCTGCGCAGCCTGCCGATCGATGTGCTGAAGATCGACCGGGCGTTCGTGAAGGACCTCGAAACCGACGCCTCGGCCCTGGCGGTGGCGCACGCCATCGTGGCGCTGGCCTCATCGCTGGGAATGCAGACCGTTGCCGAGGGCGTGGAGACGCAACAACAGCTGCAACTGCTGCACGAGCTGGGCTGCGATGAGATCCAGGGCTACCTGTTCAGCCGCCCGATCGAGGCAACGGAATTGACCCGCCGCATCGTCGAACAAATCGCCTGGCTGCCGCAGACCGCAGCACCCGCAGGGCAGGCCCCGACAACGAACACCGATGCGCCCATGGCGCCGTCTGGATCAACCCGAACGATCTCCGAGGCCCTCGTCGCGACCGAGGCGAGCTGATCCCTGCCGCCCGTTGTTTGCAGGCGCCGGGGCCGGTTCGCAAAAAACCGTCGGAACGCGAGTGCTGCAGCCAATCCCTGACTTGGATTCTGATCAAGTCGAGGGGCGACTCATGCGGTCGCCTGGACTGCAGACCGGCATCGAGAGGCAGCCGCACTCAGCAGCGGGCCCAGGCCGCCGAACGCAATGATTCCAACGCCCGCACCGATGTGACACACGTGGAGGAGTGGGGCTGATCGAACGCACCGAGGAGGGCGAGGTCCTGGTGCCTGACGAATCCGACGAAATCGGCGTTCCGCGCGCGCAGTTGCTTGATGCGACGCGTGTCTGGCTCAGTACTGCAACTGCAACGCCAGGACGAACTTGTCCAGGCTCGATGCTCCGGTGACCTTGGTGGTCGTGTACATCGCCGTCACCTGCGACTTGAAGCCGTCGATGATGTAGTTGACGCCGACGTCGACCTGCTTCGTATCGACATTCGTGTCGGGGTTGAATCGCTGCCAGTGCGTGAAGGGCTGCAACTGGCCCCAGCCCACCGGCTGCTCGAAGATGTACGACAGGCCGGCCGAGTAGGCCTTGCCCTGCTCTGCCCGCACCACATCGTCGGTGTCGTAGTCGTAGTAGGCGGCTTCGACCGCGAACCCGCCCGAGCCCGGGATGCGCTTTTCCAGCAGAAAGTCGACGTTGTACGACCAGTAGTCGCCCCGGCCACCGACGGTCAGAACACCCTTCTTCTGGTACCGACCGGCCACGCCGATTGCCAGGATGTCCTGCTTGCCCAGGTGGTTGGCCGCGCTGAAATAGCCGGTCTCCGGTTCCCAGAAGTCGTATTGCAGCCGACCGGCGTACATCAGCGAGCCGGAAGATTGGACCCCGGCACCACGGGCCTGCGACTCGTCGAGCGCGCCGATGCCGAAGGTGCGGCCATCGAAGGCGCCGATCGAGTAGCCCAGCTTGCTGTCGGCCACGTTGCCCCAGACCGCAATGCCGTCGTCACGTGCGCGGAAGATGCCGCCGTTGCAGCCGTAGCGCGACGCGACGCACGGCCAGTAGCCACCGCCCATCGAGTAGTACGGACCGGCCATGTTGTGACGGTCGCTCGGCGACACCAGACGCCCGGCCCAGACGTTGATCTCGGGCAGAAACTCGAACTGACCGTAGATATCCAGCACGCGAACCCGGTTCTCGACACCGTCCCACTCGGTGTTGAAGGTGGCCTTGATGTGCTTGCTCAGCGACGCACCAAAGAACAGGCGTGCGCTGTCCAGGTTGGGGTCGTTGACGTGCCCACCACCCGCCGAATCCGGGCGCTCGGCATGGGTGTAGCTGTAGCGGGTACCGATACCGAAGGTCACGTTCCGGTCTTCGCCGAAGTCGTATTGAGCGCCTGCCTGGGCGTTCACCGAACCGGCCGCCACGGCGACCGCCAACAGCAGCTTCTTGCTTCCCTGCGTCACTCGCATTGCTTGTCCTTGTCTTGTGAATCTTCAGGTCCTTGCGCAGCCTGTCGAACCGTTGAGCGGTCCATCGATAGCGGTGACTGCGAACCTGCATCCGTTCGGGATTAGAACCCAGCGGCTGGCGGTCGAATCTCGATCCCTGCGTTCACTTCAATCGACCCGGCGTTGGCAGGACTTTCTCCGCCAAGAGCGGCGGATGGGGCGGCACGGCTGCCGCGTGTGCACACCTCAAGGTCGGACTGGGACGGCCCGCCGTCGTTGCATGTCGGCCGACATCACGGCCAGGCGCTGGTCGTCCATGCGGGCGCGTGCGGCAGGAAAGACCACGCCCTCTTCGGTCGCCAGATGCGCTGCGTACAGGTGGTCGAAATCGGCGATCTGATCCAGCAAAGCGCCTGCGCCGGCTCCGGCGGCGCCCGCACCGCTCCACGCTTCGAGCGTCACGCGCAGGCCGGCCCACAGCGCCGACATTCGAAGGTGATCGCTGTGCAAGCCAGCCACCGCTGCGGCCAGATCGGCATCGCCGCTGCCGGCCAGGATCGGGAACACATGTTGTTCTTCGTCGTCGTGATGCAGCGGCGCGGCGAGATCGAAGTAGCGCAGCACATCCGATGCGGCAGATCGCGACTGTTCGTCGTGCCCGTGGTCGCCGACATGGCGCACGAGCCTGCCCAGCAGCGCCAGGCTGCGCCGCACGCGCTCGTGGCACGCCAGCAGCATCTCGAACGGCTGCTCGAAGCCGACGGCAGGGGAATCGAAGCCGGGGAAGGTGGAGGTCATTGCTCGCTTGCGAGTGTTCAGCGCATCTCGAACAGTTCCTGATGAAAGCGCGCGGGCGGCAGGCCACGCGCCACGAAGTCCTCGCGCAGCGCCTGTCCGAAGCGCCGCGGGCCACAGAACCAGATACTTGCCGAAGCCCAATCGGGCACGGCGGCGCGAATCCGCTCGCCGTCGAGACGACCGTCCCTCGAATCCACGAGCAGGTGCAGCCTGACCCCGGCGGCGCCGGCATCGGCGGTGAGCCTGGCGATGGCCGCCGGGTCGAGGACCGCTGTGGGATGGAACAGGTCGATCTCGGCCCGGCCCGGCACCGAGCCGAGGTGCTTCATGCGGGCGATGAAGGGCGTGATGCCGATGCCAGCGCCGATCCAGATCTGGCGCGGCTGGCTGTCGTCGAACACAAAGCGGCCATAGGGGCCTTCGACGGTCACCGGCATGCCGACCTTGAGGTAGTCGCGCAGCCGGCGCGTGTGGTCCCCCAGCGCCTTGGCGATGAACGTGATGCGGCCGTCCTGCGCATTCCAGGCCGAGGCGATCGTGTACGGATGCGCGCCTTCCTTGTGATCGGAGGTGACGAATGCGAACTGGCCGGCGGTGTGGCCGGGCCAACCGGGCGCGAGCGCAATGCGCGATTCGATCACGTCGACCCCGGGGTAGTGAACCAACGTCTCGATCGAGCCCTGGACCTTGCGGCCGGCGCCGATGCGGCCGAACAGCGCCAGCACCGCCGCAACGCCACCTGCGGCCATCATGCCGGCGAGCACCCATCCGACCGGCTGGCTCCAGTACTCGAACTGGGTCAGCACCACGGAGTGAAATACGAGCACGAGGTAGACCACGGCCAACCACTTGTGCGTCTTCACGAACAGGTGGTACGGGAAGCGCTTGACCAGCGCCAGCACCAGCAGCACCAGCGCCGCGTAGAACGCCCATTCGCCGACCGATTCAGCAAGTTCGCGCTGGCTGCGCAGCCAGCCTTCGACCGCACCGAGCTGCGCGGGATCGGGCCTGGGCCCTCGGGCCGGTCGGACCAGCCAGCCCCAGCCCACCATCCATTTCGTGCCCTGGGCCCACCACCAGTGCAGCACCGACACCACCAGTGCGGTGATTCCGAGCCACTTGTGCAGCCGGTACATCTTGTCCAGTCCGTCGAGTTGCGGCTCGATCCACTTCGGCCGCAGCGCGAGCAGCAGCGCGACGCTCATCACACCGACCGTGACGATGCCGCTGTACTGCATGAAGACCGTGCGGAACGAGAAATAGGTGAACGGTTGCGGCAACGGGCTGTCGGCCAGCAACCAGAGCACGCTGAGCAGGCCCACGAGCGCTGCGAGACAGATCTTGATGCGGGTCATGGTCGTGGGGCGCCGGTCGAGCCGATCACCCGCACAGCCCCACGTCTCCGCAAGCGGTACAGAAATCGCAGCCGTCCTTGTGGATGACGGTCGCGTTGCCGCACTCCAGGCAGACCTTGCCCGCCATCACCGGATCGCGCTCGCCACGCGGCTTCGACGACTCGAGCACGCCCATGTCGCGCAGCGGGTAGCCCTCCTCATCGAGCACGCCGAGCATCGCGTAGCGGTGGATGATCAGGCGCGCCAGGTACGCCACCGTCGAGGGCCAGGTCTGCTGACGGCGTTCGCCCTGGGGCAGGCCGGGGACGAAGGCCATGAAATGGCCCAGCGGCTCGGCGTAGTTCAGCAGCTTGCGCAGCTTCATGCCGATCCAGGCCGGATCGATCACCCGCATGTCGAGCGACAGGATGCGGGCCAGCCCATCGAGCGCACGCGGGTAGTTGCCCGAGAAGCCGACCGCGCACGGCCGCGTCACCGTGCTGCCGCCCGGACCCGGCAACGTCACCTCTTTCAACGTCAGCGTGAACGCCTCGCCGGTCGCCGCGTTGTCGACGTCGACCGCCCAGGCCAGCGTGCCCGACGGTCCGGTGTGCGGCTCGTCGATGCTGAACATCGCGTCCATCACCGGCGTCGGTGCACTGCGGCCCGGATTCGGAAGCGCGCGCAGCTGCTCGCAGCGCCAGCGGATCACCGCGGCGGTGGCCGCCACCACGCCGGGGAACAGGCGCCGCTCGCCGTGCGGCGGGAACGGCATCTCGAACGATCGCTCTTCGGCCACCGTGGCCAGCGCGTCGAGCTTCAGCTGCAGCCACGCGGGATCGTTGGCGCGCAGGTCCATCGACAGCGTCTTCGCCAGCGCACCCAGGCCACGCGGCTGCTCGGCGCCGTTGACCCATACCTCGAACGGCTGCGAAGGGCCACCGTCCGCGCCGGGAAGTTCACCGACGAACAGCGCGAAATCGCCGAACGGGTGGTGGACCATGAAGGTCCAGGCCAGGTTGCCCGACGCCAGCTCGGGCCGACCGGGCCAGCGCAGCGACGACAGCACCGGCGCCGGCAGGCGGTCGAGCGCCAGGCGGCGGTTGGCGTCGGCGATCTGCAGCGGCGCAGCCGGTGCGGATGCAGAGGTCGGGGTCACGCTCAGCACCGAACCGAGCACGCTGTTGGGTCGGTAGGTGGCCAAGCCCTTCAGGCCCGAGGCCCAGGCTTCGAGGTACAGGTTCTGGAAGTCCTCGTACGGATACTCGGCAGGCACGTTGACGGTCTTGGAGATCGCGGTGTCGATGTACGGCGCGACCGCCGCGACCATCGCCTCGTGCGCCTGCGCGCTCATCTCGAGCGCAGTGACGAAGGCCGGCGTCAGCGCCGCCGTCTCGCCTTTCAGGTGGCGATACAGACGCCACGCATGATCTTCGACCGCGTACTCCTTGAAGGTGCCATCGGGCATGCGCTTCTTGCGCGTGTAGGTCCAGCTGAAGGCCGGCTCGATGCCGTTGCTCGCGTTGTCGGCGAACGCCAGGCTGATCGTGCCGGTCGGCGCGATCGACAGCAGGTGCGAATTGCGCAGGCCGTGGCTGCAGATGCGGTCGCGCAGCCCCTGCGGCAAGCGTGACGCGAAGGTCGTTCCGCTCAGGTACAGGTCGGGGTTGAACAGCGGGAACGGGCCGCGCTCGCGCGCCAACTCGACCGAGGCCTCGTAGGCCGCATCGCGCATCAGCTCGGAAATGCGCTGCGCCATCGCGCGCGCCGGCTCGGTGTCGTAGCGCAGGTTCAGCATCACCAGCGCATCGCCGAGGCCGGTGAAGCCCAGGCCGATGCGGCGCTTGTGGCGCGCCTCCTCCTGCTGCTGAGGCAGCGGCCAGACCGTCACGTCGAGCACGTTGTCGAGCATGCGCACCGCGACCTGCGCCACCGCGATGAACGCCGCCTCGTCGAAGCGGGCGGTGTCCTCGAACGGATCGCGCACGAAGCGGGTCAGGTCGATCGAACCCAGGCAGCAGCAGCCGTAGGGCGGCAGCGGCTGTTCGGCGCAGTTGTGGACCAGCAGGCCATTCGCGTCGAAGGCGTGAACATCGGCGACGGTCACGTCGAAGACCGGCTCGACGCCGTCACCCTCCACGCTCTCGACCGTGGCGATGAAGCGCTCGCGATTCAGCTGCCGCCGATAGCTTCCCAACAGCGCTTCGAGCCGCCGCGCCTTGGCCGTGTCGGCGAAGCCGACACGCTCTGAAAACACCGCCAGGTTGTCGCCGCTCACGATCAATTCGTGCAACGCTTGCTGCGGATACTCGCGCCGGCCACCCTTTCCATCCGGCAACACGCTGACGCCGGCGGGCCTGCGTTCGCGGTAGATCGTGCTGGCAATGCCGAACCGCAACAGCATCCGTTGTGCGGATTCGAGCAGCGCAGCGTCGGCCTGTGTCAGGCGCACGCTGACGCCTTTGGCTTGAGAGCCCCCCCAGGAAATGTCTTCGACATTCCCGCCCCCAGGGATCAAGCAAAGTGGCAAAGCCACATTTGCTTGAGAGCCCTGCACCGAGCCATCGGCGTCGAACAAGCCGCGCAGCAAGCCGGCACAGAACTCCGACGAGCACGCTTCCATGGGCGGCGTGATGGTCTTGTGGCCCGGCGCCGCGCCGAGTTCAAGCGCCAGGTCACGCAGTGGCGCGGATGCGAGGCGGCACTCGCCGTTCGCCGCAAGCGGGCGCTGCCAGCCGCGAAAGTCGCTGCGATGCGGCAGCGTGGCAATCGCCTGTTCCACCGCCTGCATGATGCCGCTTGCGCTGTGATTTTCGGCCCGCACATCGCTGCCCACGACGCGCAATTCGGGTGCCCAGACCGAGAGCACCGCCTTCTTCTCGCCCAGGTGACCGTCTCCGATCAGCAGCCCGATCAGGTAGCCCTCGTCGGCACTGCACGGCCCCTCCCAACCCGCGAGGCCGCGGTGGTCATTCAGCACGATTTCGTCGCCAGGCTTCAACTCACCGGCTGCACACCACCCACTGTGGGTGAGGTAGCGCGTGCGCTCCATGACGCGGCGCACCGGGTGCTCGGCGGTCAGGCGCAGCGCATGCCCTTCGCGGGTGCGCAGACACAGCACGGGTTTGACGCCGGTCGCGAAGAAGCCAGCCGATTCGGTGGCGTGCGGCTTGCCGTCCACGATGGCGATGAACGATCGGCCGATCAACCCACCGGCCTGACGCGGGCCTTCCGAGGTCATGACCCAGGTGCCTGCGGTGACGCACGGGTTGGTCGCCGAGATGTGCTCGCAGTACGACAGGTTGTTGTCGCGGTTGATGTGGTCGAGGAACAGCACCCCGGGCTCGGCGTGGTCGTAGGTGGACCGCATGATCAGGTCCCACAGCTCGCGCGCGCGGCGCTTGCGGTAGACCCACGGCCCGCCGCCGCCGGGCTGCGTCTGCTGGTACGCGCCGGCCTCCTTCTGCGCCACGCCGGGCTCGGCGCGGTGCACGAGTTCGACCTCGCCGTCCGCCTGCACGGCCTGCATGAACGCATCGGTCACGCCGACCGACAGGTTGAAGTTCTTCAGGTCGCCCGAATCCTTGGCCCGGATGAAGGCCTCGATGTCCGGATGGTCGCAGCGCAGCACGCCCATCTGGGCGCCGCGCCGCGCGCCGGCCGATTCGACCGTCTCGCACGAGCGGTCGAAGACGCGCATGTAGCTCACCGGGCCCGAGGCGCTGCTGCGCGTGCTGCCGACCCAGGCGCCGCTGGGCCGGATGCGCGAGAAGTCGTAGCCGACGCCGCCGCCCCGGCGCATCGTCTCGGCCGCTTCGGTGAGCGCGGTGTAGATGCCGGGATGGCCGTCCTCGGCCTGCGCGATCGAATCGCCGACCGGCTGCACGAAACAGTTGATCAGCGTGGCCGACAGCCCCGTTCCGGCGGCCGACTGGATGCGCCCGGCCGGCACGAAGCCGGCTTGCAGCGCTTCGGCGAATCGCGCCTCCCACAGGGCACGTTGTGCGGCCGGCTCAGCCTGGGCCAGCGCGCGCGCCACGCGCCGGTTCACGTCCTCGGCGGTGCGTTCGTCGTCCTTCGCGTACTTCTCCAGCAGCACTTCGGCGCTGATGTCCTGGGCGGGGAGGTCCTGCAAGCGATGCGATGGCGAGTTTTCGACGGGATGCATGGAAAGGCTTCTGGTTGGAGTTGAGAAGAGCAAGTTAGTGGATGCCGCGTGTTCGATCGTTGATGCCCGTCAAGGCCGGTGACATCCACAGCATGGATCGTAGACACCTGTCTGAATGCAAGACCCTGCTGGTCACGTGCCTGCAATCTCGATACCCTCCGATCGGCATTGCCGAGACGACACGGAGGCCCCATGGCCCTGACCCACGCACAACCCCTGGAAGTGATCGATGTCCGTCCGTTCGGTCCTGCGCTGCGCGACGCGGTGACGACCAGCCTGCTGAAGACACCCCGGCTGCAACTGATGCGTCTGGTGCTGCCCGCCGGCTCGGGCATGCCGGAGCACAGCGTGCCCGGCGCCATCACGGTGCACTGCCTCGAAGGGGAAGCTGTCGTCACGACGGCGTCGCTCCGGTGCGAGCTGTGCGCCGGCCAGCTCGTGATGCTGCCCGAGAACGAACGGCACGCGGTGCACGCGGTGACGGATGCGTCGCTGCTGGTCACCGTGCTGCTGCACCAGACATGACGGCGGATCACGCCCCCACCGACACCGACATCCGAATCCTCCCAACATCCCCACCTCTGAGAACCCGCCATGACCATTTCGAGCTTCGACGATCTGCTGCGTTCTGCCCGCGAGCAGAGCGAGCCGCAGCGCCTGCTGTTCGTGTTCGCCACCGCAGGTCTGCCCGACGACGCGACCAATGAGCAACGTGCGCGCTTCGAGTCCGGTCAGGGCGGCACGCTCACGCCGCTGATGTGTGTCGACAAGGTGCCCGACGAGCTGCCCTCGTTCGATGCCCTCGTCGCAGAGTCCCGCCAGTTCGACCAGGCCTGGGACATCGTGTTCGTGGCGGCGATGTCCGGCCGCTCGGGCACCGCGCCGACCAGCTCGCAGGCCGAAGCGCCATTGCAGGGCATGGTCGACGCGATCAAGGCGGGGCGCATCGGTTCGTACATTCCGTTCGACGGCCAGGGTCAGCCCGTTCAGTTCACGTGAACGGTGCAGGGATCTGGCGGGCCGGCTTGCCCTCCGCGCCCTGCTCGCGGCACTGAACCTGCTGGCCTGCGGGTGCGGGCCACGCCGTCGCGGTCGTCTGGTTTGCGACAGCGATGCTGATCGGCGTGTTGCGCGGGCACCGCGCGGGTCGCTGACGGAGAGACTTTCGGCGCTTCACATCAGGCCGAGGCTGGCAGAGCGGGTCGTCGCAACGCCGACGATGTACCCCACGCTGACCCCTGCGGCCACGAAAGCCCGTGCCCGGGTCCGAGGCGGCGCATCTCGCCGCAGCGCGATGCGGCCCAGCACGACGTAGACGCACAGCGCAATCACCTTGGCCGTGAGCCACGGCTGAACGAACGGGTATTGCGCGGTGGTCACCGCCAGCGCGATCGCGGCGGTCAGCAGCGCCGCGTCGTTGGCATGCGGAGCGATTCGCAGCCAGCGCCAGCGTCGCCAGTCGATGCCGGCCCCCTGCATCGCACCGCGCAGCACGAACAGGCCGATGCTGATGGCGACACAACCGATGTGGATGGCGCGCAGGGTCGAGTGATCCATGGCGCGATCATCGCCGGGCTCAACCCGGTCGAGCGTCGATGCGAGGGCGCACGAACCAGCCGCCGTAGCGCAGCGCCCAAGCCACCGTCGCGGTGGTCCAGGCCAGCACGGCCAGCAGCGTGAGCACCGTCGCGCCGGACGGCCACAGCGCCGCCACCACGCGCATGACCACTGCCGCCTGCAAGACCCAGTACATCGCCCATGCGGTGTTGTCGGCAGCGAGCGATCGCCCGCTGTGCCCGCTGCTCACGCGGGTGGCCATCGCGAGCAGCGTCGCGCCGAGGTAGCCCATCGTCAGCGCATGCATCGGCGCCAACCCGAGTGACTGTTCCCCGTCGGTCCACGCCATCAGCGAATGAGACACCGCAGACAGCGCGTAAGCCAGTCCCAGCCACAGGAAACCGGCGTGCAGCATCGCCAGCATGCGGATCTTCAGGCTCTGCACCATGCCCCAGCGCAGCGCGAGCCACAGCAGCAGCAACGCCACCGGCAACTCCATCAAAGCCTGAACGCCTCGCAACCAGGGGGCCAACGGCCCCCACCCGAGCGCAGCCACCGCCGCCAGTGCCTCGATCCAAAGTGCCGCCACCATCACCCACAGCAGCCACATGGGACGCCACGCATCGAGCGCTGGCAGCGCACTGGCGCTGAAGAACGGAATCATGCGGTGCGACACCGCGACGAACACCGTCGCCACGAAGCACCACAGCGCCACCTGCGTGGCCGCCCGCAACAGCGTGACATCGGCCCCGGCCAGTGCGCAGGCGGCCACCCACATCGTCGTCGCACCCACCACGCAGGCCGCTGCCACGACCTGGGCATGCGTTCGATCGGGCGCCCGACTCGCTCGCAGGATGGCGACGAAGCGCCAGCACAAGCGGCTCCAGCCGCCGGCCACCAGGGCCAAGCCCGCAGCCGCCAGCGTCGAGCTCAGGTGCAGACCCGGCACCACCAAGCACCAGCCGGCCAGCATCAGCAACACCGGCCGAAGCAGCACTCGCGCGTCCACCGCGGGCTGGCCCAGCCACTTCGGCCCGGCGGTGAACAGGAAGCCGGCGATGAACAACGGCGTGAAGCCCAATCCCATCAGCAGCGCATGCGCCGCAGGCGGCGGCACAGCCCACGCCGGCGAGTAGCCAACGGCCCGTGACAGCAGCACCGCGCTCCACCACAGCGCGGAGAGCGACAGCATGCAGGCCGCAGCGCAGAAGCCGAGCCGGTGCGGTGCGGCCAGCAGCCAGCGCGGATGCCACCCTGGCTGCGAGACAGTCGAATGCTCTGCGGACGGCACGGGCCTGGCAACGCCGATGGGGATGGACTTCATGCCGGCACGAACGCCAGCGGCAGATCGTCCACCCTGTCGACCGGCGTCAACAGACGCAGCATCAGTTCGCGAACACCGACGATGCGATTGCCGAAGGGCAAGGCGCCGACACCACGGAAGAACAGTCCTTTCTTCTCATCGCCCCGCAAGGCGGCTGCAAGCTGCGTGTCGATGCAGAACTGGCCCCACCCCGGACGTCCGTCTCGCAGCCCGCACTGGATCAGACAATCGAATGCCAGCGTGCAGCGCGGCTTGACGTGCGCCACGCTTTGCAGCTTCGCTTCGACCGAGAGGTAGTCGTTCAACCAGGGCGTCGCGATCGCGCGGGCCGGCAGCCCGGCGCCGCTCAGGAACACCACCAGGTCGTCGTCGCTCGCCTGCGCCAGCACCCGCTTGTAGGCGTCGGATGCGTCGCACTCGTGCGTGACTGCGAACGGCGTGCCCAGCTGCACGGCAGCCGCGCCCAGGGCCTGAACGCGCACGATGTCCTCGAAGCAGCGGATGCCGCCGGCAGCGATCAGCGGGATGTCCTGCTCGACGCCGGCGGAACGCAGAAACTCGATGACCTGCGGAATCACGACCTCGAACTCGAAGCGCGGATCGCTGAGTTCGTCGAGCCTCGCCGCGCCGAGGTGCCCGCCGGCCAGGCGCGGGTTCTCGATGACGATCGCGTCGGGCAGCCGGTGGCGGCGCATCCACTTGCGCACCAGCAGCTGCACGCCGCGGGCGTCGGACAGGATGGGCACCAGCAGCGCCTTCGGATGGTCCTGCGCCAGCTCGGGCAGGTCGAGCGGCAGGCCGGCACCGACGACCACCGCATCGATGCCGCACTCGAGCGCGCGGGTCACCGACGGGCCGTATTCGCTGACGGCCCGCATCACGTTGATCGCCAGCAGCCCACGTCCGCCGGCCAGCGCCTGCGCGGCGCGGATTTCGCGTTCCAGCGCTTCCAGATTCGCCGCGTTGATGGCCTCCTTGGCCGCTTGCGTGGCGGCCTTGCCGGGCGCCAGGCCCCGGGTGCGCTCCATCAGGTCGGGATGGTGGCGGCGCAGATCGACAGACGAGATCGTGCCGACGCCGCCCAGCGCGGCCACGCTGCCGGCCAGCCGGTGGGCCGACACGCCCACGCCCATGCCGCCCTGCACGATCGGCAGCAACTGGCGACCGGCCAGGCGCAGCGGCGCCAGGCCGTGGGATTCGACCCGCATCATCAGATCGCCGGGAGCATCGAGAACAGGTTGGAGTGGGGTCATGGAATGGGGGGCTGGCAATGGAACAGCGCCTGGCTTTCAGACCGGTCCGTGCGGCGCCAGATCGGAATCGATCTCGTTGAAGATCGGACTGCCGTCGTCGACCGGCGCCGAATCAAAAGGACCGGTGCCGCTGTGGACAGCGCTGGACGCCGGCACGAAACCGCCACTGCGGACGTCGAACACATGGACTTCGCCGTCCTCGATCACGTAGTGCCAGCCGTGCAGCGTCAGCTGGCCTGCTTCGACGCGCTCGCGCACCATCGGGTAGCCCATCAGGCGCTCGAGTTGCAGCACCACCGATCGCTGCTCGGTGCGGCGCAACGCTTCGGGCGTCACCTGCACCGGCAGCGCCGCTTCGCGCCCCAGTTCCAGCCAGGCGGCCAGGTTGGTGGCCTGCGGCGTGGCTTCCTCGTAGAGCGCACGGATGCCGCCGCAATGGCTGTGACCGCAGACGACGATGCGCGCCACGTCGAGCTTGAGCACGGCGAACTCGATCGCTGCGGCCGTGCCGTGGTAGCCAGCGGAGCCATCGTGCGGAGGCACGAAGGCGCCGACGTTGCGGACCATGAAGACTTCGCCCGGCCCGGTCCCGGTCAGCAGGTACGGCACGAGGCGCGAGTCCGAACATCCGATGAACAGGATGGTCGGATGCTGCCCGTCCTCCATCAGCGACTGGAACCGCCCTTGTTCAGCGGGGAAGTAGTCGTCGTGAAACTGGCGCAGCCGCTGCAGCAGTTCGTCGGGCATGGGTCGGTTGTCTGTCGTGACTACTGAACCAGCGGCGTGTCGGCCGCGTCGAGGTCCACGCCTTCGACAACAGCCTGGCCCGCCAGCAGCTGCAGGCATTGGCGCAAGGCGGTGACCCAGGCTTGCTGGCGCAAGGCCATCTCGACCGCACCGCGCACCGTCTCGAACGCCTGCGGCGCACCGCCTTCGCGCTCCAGCACCTCGACCACGTGCAGGCCGAAGCGGCTGTGCACCAGGCGCGGCAGCACGCCGACCTCGACATGCCCGAACAGCTCGCGCGCGAATTCGGGGGCGCAGTCGGCCGGGTTGAGCCAACCCAGGTCGCCGCCCAGCTCACCGCTGGGGCAGTTCGACAGCTCGCGGGCCGATCGGTTGAAGCCATCGCTGGCGCTGCCGTCGTGACAGCGCACGTCGAGCAGGCAGGTCTCGGCACGATTGCGCAGCGCCACCACATCCATGCCCGGTGTCACCGCAAACAGGATGTGGCGCACCCGCACCCGCTCTCCGGTGCGATAGCGCGCCGGGTGGGCCGCGAAGTGGCGGCGGCAGGCTTCATCGGAAGGATCGGGCAACTTCAGTTCGCGCTCCAGCCAGGCATCGATCGCCTGCGAGGCCTCGTCGCTGATGACGCCGTCGACAGGCGCCGCATCGGCGGCATCGAGCAGGCCGTCGCGGATCGCGGCCTGGCGCAGCAGTTCGGTGCAAGCGCGCTGACGCAGGTCTTCGGCGCTGATGGCCTGGCCCTGCGGGTTCAAGGCCACTCCGTTGATGCGCGGCACCGGTGCGTCCAGCGTGTCCGGCACAGAGAAGTCGATGGTTTCGCTCAACATGGCGCGCCTTTCGTCAAACGCCGGCGCCGGGCTGGCGCGGCTGGTTGTGGCCGGCCGGCACATTCAGGCGCCGGCTGCGCACCACCTGGTGCGGACGGAACAGAAAGCCCACAGCGGCGAAGCCACTCCACACGTGCACCAGCCGACTGAACGGGAACAGCAGGAAGATCGTCATGCCGAGCACCAGGTGCATCTTGTAGGGCCAGTCCAATCCCACCAGACCATCGGCATTCGGGCGGAAGGTGACGATGCGCTGAGCCCAGTCCGACAGGGCCAGCATCGCGCCACCATCGCTGTGGCCGATCGAGTAAGGCAGCGTGATCAAGCCGATCACCAGCTGCACCCACAAGATCAGCAGGATCGCGATGTCGGTGCGGTGGCTGGTCAGCCGGATGCGCGGGTCGAACAACCGCCGGTGCAGCAACAGGCTCAGCCCGATGAAGCAGATGAATCCCGCCGTGCCGCCCGAGTAGATGGCCACGAGTTGCTTATTCTGCGGCGTGATGAAGTTTTCGTAGATCCAGTGCGGCGTCAGCAATCCGGCGAAGTGCCCGAAGAACAGGAACAGGATGCCGATGTGGAACAGGTTGCTGCCCCAGCGCAGCGTGCCGGTGCGCAGCAACTGCGAGGAATCGCTCTTCCACGTGTACTGGTCGCGGTCGAAGCGCGCCAGGCTGCCCATCAGGAACACCGCCAGGCAGATGTACGGGTAGACGTTGAAGAAAAAATTGTGCAGGTAGGACAGGACGGGGTTCATGGGGCCGCTCCTTCTCGTGTGTCGATGCGTGCGCCCTTGCGCATCACGTGGATCGGTTGAGCCTGGCCGGGTCGGGCCTGACCTTGCGTCGAGCAGCCGTCGAAGACCACCGGCTCGGCCCAGCTCTCGTCCAGCGGCGGCTCGGCGGCCGGTGCGACCGGTTTCGCGGTTTCGCCGGACAGCTCGATCAGCGCACCCAGCACGCTGGCGTAGGCGCTGTCGCGCTGCTGCAGCGCGCCGAAGATCGCGTTGAAGATGTGGCTCATCTCGGCGAGGAAGGCCTTCGCCTCGCGCGGCGGTTGCGTGGAAACGAACTCCAGCACCGCCGGCAGGTAGTCGGGCAGTTCGCCCTCGGCGAGGATCAGGCCGGCCTTTTCGTAGGTCTGCCCCAGGTCGATCAACGCCGGACCGCGATCGCGCGAATCGCCATGCACATGCTCGAACAGGTGCAGCGAGGTGGAGCGGCCGCGGTCGAACAGCTCGACGTAGGCGGACTCGGCCTCGAGCGGGTCGGCGCGACGCAGCGAATCCATCAGGCGATCGAGTTCGGTGCGTCGCGATGGCGACACGGCCTGCTCGTCGCGCAGCAGTTCGCCCATTTCGGTCAGGTGCGATCGCAGTTGCGCGTCGGGGTAGCCGAGCAGGGCCGCCAGCACGCGCAGGCTCCGGCTCATCGGCTGGGGGGTGGTATCGAAGCCGAACATGATCAGACCTCCGCCTTGATGGGAATGGTGCGTTTCTTCTCGCTGCCGAACAGGCTGGTCTCGCCGGAGCCTTCGGAGCAGCCGTTGCCGAAACTGAAGCCGCAGCCACCGCGCACGTTGAAGGTGTTCTCGGCGTATTCGCGGTGCGTGGTCGGGATCACGAAGCGGTCTTCGTAGTTGGCGATCGCCATCACGTGATACATCTCCTCGACCTCGGCCTGCGTGATGCCGACCTGCTTGAGCACCGCGTGATTGATGCGCCCATCGACATGCTTCTCGCGCTGATAGGCACGCATCGCCAGCATGCGTTCGAGCGAACGCACCACCGGGGCGGTGTCGCCGGCCGTCAGCAGGTTGGCCAGGTACTTGACCGGGATGCGCAACTGGTTGACGTCCGGAATCTCGCCGTTGGCGCCCACGTGACCGGCGTTGGCCGCCGCACTGATCGGCGACAGCGGCGGCACGTACCAGACCATCGGCAGCGTGCGGTACTCGGGATGCAGCGGCAGCGCCACCTTCCACTGCACCGCCATCTTGTAGACCGGGCTGTTGCGGGCCGCGTCCATCCACTTGTCGGGGATGCCGTCGAGCTGCGCCTGTGCGATCACCTTCGGATCGAACGGGTCGAGGAAGATGCCGAGCTGCGCGGGGTACAGGTCGCGGTCGTGTTCGACGCTCGCCGCCTCTTGAATGCGGTCGGCGTCGTACAGCAGCACACCGAGGTAGCGGATGCGGCCGACACAGGTTTCCGAGCACACCGTCGGCTGGCCGGCCTCGATGCGCGGGTAGCAGAAGATGCACTTCTCGGCCTTGCCGCTCTTCCAGTTGTAGTAGATCTTCTTGTACGGGCAACCCGACACGCACATGCGCCAGCCGCGGCACTTGTCCTGGTCGATCAGCACGATGCCGTCTTCCTCGCGCTTGTAGATGCTGCCGCTCGGGCAACTCGCGACGCACGCCGGGTTCAGGCAGTGTTCGCACAGCCGCGGCAGGTACATCATGAAGGTGTTCTCGAACTGGCCGAGCATGTCCTTCTGCACTTTTTCGAAGCCGTCGAGGTTCTTGTCCTTGCTGCGCTTGCTGTACTCGCCGCCGAGGATCTCCTCCCAGTTCGGGCCCCAGACGATCTTGTCCATCTGCTGGCCGGTGATCAGGCTGCGCGGCCGTGCGGTCGGCGACGCCTTCATCTCGGGCGCGGACTGCAGGTGCTGGTAGTCGAACGTGAACGGCTCGTAGTAGTCGTCGATCTCGGGCAGGTTCGGGTTCGCGAAGATGCGCATCAGCAGCTTCCACTTCGCGCCCTGGCGCGGTTCGATCGAACCGTTGGACTTGCGCACCCAGCCGCCGTTCCACTTGTCCTGGTTCTCCCATTCCTTCGGGTAGCCGATGCCGGGCTTGGTCTCGACGTTGTTGAACCAGGCGTATTCCATGCCGGGCCGGCTGGTCCAGACGTTCTTGCAGGTGACCGAACAGGTGTGGCAACCGATGCACTTGTCGAGGTTCAGCACCATGCCGATTTGCGCGCGGATCTTCATGCTGCCTCCTGCCGGGCCGTCCCAAAGGAAGCAACATCCCCCTCGGGGGGCAACGAACGAATGTGAGTTTGGGGGTTCATGCAACCTCTCCTTGCGCCTGCACGGGCACGATCAGTTCATTCGCAACCGGCGTATCGAGCCAGTCGACCTTGTTCATCTTGCGGACCACGACGAACTCGTCGCGGTTGGTGCCGATGGTTCCGTAGTAGTTGAAGCCGTAGCTGAACTGCGCGTAGCCGCCGATCATGTGCGTGGGCTTGAGCACGATGCGGGTCACCGAGTTGTGGATGCCGCCGCGCACGCCGGTGATCTCGGACCCCGGTGTGTTCACGATCTTTTCCTGCGCGTGATACATCATCACCATGCCCGGCTTGACGCGCTGACTGACCACCGCGCGCGCCGCGATCGCGCCGTTCAGGTTGAACAGCTCAATCCAGTCGTTGTCCTCGATACCGACCTGCTTCGCGTCGTCCTCGCTGAGCCACACGCACGGTCCGCCACGGCTGAGCGTCAGCATCAGCAGGTTGTCGGTGTAGGTGCTGTGGATGCCCCACTTCTGGTGCGGCGTGATGAAGTTCAGCGCGATCTCGGGGTGGCCGTTGGGCCGGATGCCCTGGATGCCGGCGGTGGCCTTCAGGTCGACCGGAGGACGGTAGCTCGTGAAGCCTTCACCGAACGCGATCATCCACGGGTGGTCCATGTAGAACTGCTGACGCCCGGTCAGCGTGCGCCACGGAATCATCTCGTGCACGTTGGTGTAGCCGGCGTTGTAGGAGACGGTCTCGCTCTCGATGCCGCTCCAGGTGGGCGAGCTGATGATCTTGCGCGGCTGCGCCTGCACGTCGCGGAAGCGGATCTTCTCGTCCTCGCGGTGGATCGCCAGGTGCGTGTGGTCGAGGCCGGTCTGCTTGCCCAGCGCCTGCCACGCCTTCACCGCCACGTGGCCGTTCGTCTCGGGCGCCAGCTGCAGGATCACCTCGCAGGCGTCGATGTCGGTCTCGATCTTCGGCATGCCGCAGGTCACGCCCTCGGCGGTGACCAGGCCGCTCAGTTCACCGAGCTGCTTCACCTCGGTCTGCGTGTTCCAGCTGATGCCCTTGCCGCCGTTGCCGGCCTTGTTCATCAGCGGCCCGAGCGCGGTGAAACGCTTGTAGACGTTCGGGTAGTCGCGTTCGACGACCTGCATGTTCGGCGCAGTCTTGCCGGGGATCAGATCGCACTCGCCGCGCTTCCAGTCCTTGACCTCGAACGGCTGCGCCAGTTCGGACGGACTGTCATGCATCAGCGGCGTCAGCACCAGTTCGCGCTCGACGCCGAGGTGACCGACGCAGACCTCGCTGAACTTCTTTGCGAAGCCCTTGTAGATGTCCCAGTCGCTGCGCGATTGCCAGGCCGGGTCGACTGCGGTCGACAGCGGGTGGATGAACGGGTGCATGTCGCTGGTGTTGAGGTCGTTCTTCTCGTACCAGGTGGCCGTGGGCAGCACGATGTCGCTGTACAGGCACGTGGTGCTCATGCGGAAATCGAGCGTGACCAGCAGGTCGAGCTTGCCTTCCGGCGCCTTGTCGTGCCAGACGACCTCGGTCGGCTTGGCCTCCTCGGCGCCCAGATCCTTGCCCTGAACGCCGTTGCTGGTGCCGAGCAGGTGCTTGAGGAAATACTCGTGGCCCTTGCCGGACGAGCCCAGGATGTTGGAGCGCCACACGAACATGTCGCGCGGCCAGTTGTCCGGGTGGTCCGGATCGGTGCAGCTCATCTTGAGCGTGCCGTCCTTCAAGCCTTTGACCGCATAGTCCTTCGGCTCCATGCCGGCGGCAGCGGCGTCCTTCACCACCTGCATCGGGTTGGTCTGCAACTGAGGCGCCGACGGCAGCCAGCCCATGCGTTCGGCGCGCACGTTGTAGTCGATCATGCTGCCCGCATAGAGCTTCTTGTCGGCCAGCGGCGACAGCACCTCGTCCATGCCGAGCTTCTCGTAGCGCCACTGGTCGGTGTGCGCGTAGAAGAAGCTGGTGCTGTTCATCTGCCGCGGCGGGCGGATCCAGTCGAGCGCGAAGGCCAGCGCCGTCCAGCCGGTCTGCGGACGCAGCTTCTCCTGGCCCACGTAGTGCGCCCAGCCGCCGCCGCTCTGGCCGATGCAGCCGCACATCATCAACATGTTGATGACGCCGCGGTAGTTCATGTCGCTGTGGTACCAGTGGTTCATCGCCGCGCCGATGATCACCATCGACTTGCCGTGCGTCTTGTGCGCGTTCTCGGCGAACTGCCGCGCCACCGTGATCAGCTGCGCGCGCGGCGTGCCGGTGATGCGCTCCTGCCAGGCCGGCGTGTACGGTGTGTCCTCGTCGAAATTGGCCGCAGCGAACTCGCCCGGCAGTCCGCGTGCGACGCCGTAGTTCGCCACCTGCAGGTCGAACACCGTGGCAACCAGCGCGCTGCGTTCCTCGCCCGCCTTGCCCAGCGAGATGCGCTGGACCGGCACGGTGCGCACGATCACGTCACCGGTCTCGCCCTTGAGCACGCTGTTCGGGAAGTTCTCGCTCTCGATGCCGCCGAAGTACGGGAAGCCGACACGTGCCGTGGTGCTGCTCGGCTGCTCGCCTTCGAGCAGCGACAGCTTGAGCTTCACGGCCTGGCCGTGGCGCGCTTCCTTGGCTTCGAGGTTCCACTGGCCTTCGTCGGCGCGACCGTCCGGCCCCCAGCGGAAACCGATGGCACCGTTGGGCAGCACGACCTTGCCGCTTTCGTCGATGGCGACCGTCTTCCATTCGGGGTTGTTGGCCTGGCCCAGCTTGCCGTTGAAGTCGGACGCCCGCACATAGCGGTCGGGCACCATGATGACCTCGCCGGTGGGCAGCGTGTGCTCCTTCAGCATCACCAGCATCGGCATGTCGGTGTAACGGCGCACGTAGTCGTCGAAGTACGCACTGCGCTCCTTGCCAGCGCCGGGAAAGTAGAACTCCTTCAGGATCACGTGGCCCATCGCCATCGCGACCGCGGCGTCGGTGCCCTGCTTCGGGTTCATCCAGATGTCGGCCAGCTTCGCGACCTCGGAATAGTCCGGCGTCACCGCGACCGTCTTCGCACCCTTGTAGCGAACCTCGGTGAAGAAGTGCGCGTCGGGCGTGCGCGTCTGCGGCACGTTCGAGCCCCAGGCGATGATGAAACTGCTGTTGTACCGATCGGCCGATTCGGGCACGGCGGTCTGCTCGCCCCAGACCTGCGGGCTGGACGGCGGCAGGTCACAGTACCAGTCGTAGAAGCTCATGCAGACGCCGCCGATCAGGCTCAGGTATCGCGACCCTGCGGCATAGCTGACCATGCTCATCGCGGGGATGGGCGAGAAGCCGATCACGCGGTCAGGCCCGTGCTTCTTGATCGTGTGGACGTTGGAGGCCGCAATGATCTCGTTGACCTCGTCCCAGGTCGAGCGCACGAAGCCGCCGAGGCCGCGCACCTGCTGGTCGTCGCGGCGCTTCGCATCGTTCTCGACGATGCTGGCCCATGCATCGACCGGATCGTGCACCAGACGCGCCTCGCGCCATGACTTGAGCAGC